>JAJDTQ010000131.1 GCA_022827045.1 Candidatus Binatia bacterium | reverse complement strand
TCCACCGGAGGGGTGAAGGCCTCCTCGCCGATTGCGGAAAACTCACGGTCGCCGTACTGCGCGCCGAAGGTGCCGTTCCAGCCCGACCAGTCCCGATGGGACAACTCCAAGCGCGCCTCCCAAGCTTCGCTGGAGAAAACCGTGCCGTGGGTTGCGTCGCCCTCGGAGTGCTCGTAGTCGTTGATGCCGATGCGCAGATTCGCCATGGTGAAGCCCGGCAGGGGTTCGTTCAATGCGGCTTCCAGATCGATTCGCGTTTGCTCCATTTCCAGCAGGGGCAGGTCTTCGTCGCCGTGCTCGTCCTCATCCTGATGCTCATCTTCGTCGTGGTGCTCATCTTCGTCGTGGTGCTCGTCCTCGTCGTGGTGTTCATCCTCATCGTGACCATGCTCGTCTTCATGGCCATGCGCGTGGCTGTGCCCGGGTATGCCGTACTCCGAGTCGAGATGGCTTACCGACACACCGAAAAGGCCGCGCTCGCCGACGAATGAGAAACCCGCCGCGCCGCCGTATGACTCCAGACCGCTGCCGGGCACGGTTCCGTGTGCGTGCTCTTCCTCTTCACCCCCGTGGTCGTCGTGGTGTTCGTCCTCATCGTGGTGCTCGTCCTCGTCGTGGTGCTCATCCTCGTCGTGGTGCTCGTCCTCATGGTGCTCCATCTCCTCCAGGGCCATCAGGCGGGACGACTCCGCGTATCCTGGAATGTCGTAGTCGTCCCTCTCGCGGGCGAAGCCGTCGAAATGCCAGGCAAAGTTGCCGACGCCGCCATCCAAGCGAAACGAGCCGTTCTTGTTATCGCCGTTGTCTCCCCCCTGCGCGTGGAGCTTGCCAGTGATGCGCTCCGGCACCTCTTGCGGGATGCGTCCCGTGCGCGTGTCCACGACGCCACCAATGGCGCCGGAACCGTACAGCAAGGTTGCCGACCCCTTGTATATCTCCACCCGGTCTGCGACGAGCGGATCCACCGTCACCGCGTGGTCGCCGCTGGTGACGGAAACGTCGAGGGTGTCGATCCGATCCTCAAGCATGCGCACCCTCGGCCCGGCGAGGCCGTGAATGACGGGACGACCCACCGCAACCCCGAACGAACCGTTGTGGATGCCGACTTCGCCGGCCACCGTCTCGCCGATGTTGTCGATCGCCCGGCGCTCGAGTTCCTCGCCGGCGAGCACGGTATGTGACTGGGCGAGGCCGTCCGAGGATAGCGGATGGCCGATGACGACGACTTCCTCTATGCGGGGATCCGTTTCCCCGGATTCCGATTCCTCCGCGTACGCGGGCGCCGCCAGCCAGACAGCGAGCGCAAAAAACAGCTTTCTTGGTTGCATGAATTGTTCCTGATGACCAATGAACGAATAGCGCAGCCTCGTGGCGAGGTCGCGCGTTGACAGGGACTGCGTCGATCAGGAAACGGGGGGTGCGCGCGGGTGTCGGGCCTTGAACGGGCGCGAGAGGAAGGGAGCCGCAGCTTCCCCAAGAACAAGGGGCCGCGCCAGGGGCTGTTGCGCGGAACTGGCAACCACAGCGTCCAGGGCGGATCCAGGGTCGGCGTGTGCGCAAAGGACACAGCTTTCTTCCGGGCAGGGGTCGCCTTCGACATGCCAATCGGCCAGAGCCTGGGCGCCGACCAACGCAATGGCAACCAAGCAGGCCACCATCGACAGCGTTCGGCGGCGGCGACTCGGATGTTGAAACAAGAAGGCGGAATCGGGTGCCACGTTATCCGATCTTCAATGCGGTAGAACAAGACTCAGGGGTGCCTGTCCGTCCCGGAGTTTAGAATGGATGCTATGTTATATTGTAACGTTTCCAAACTCAATTCAGCGATTTGGAGACGTGCGGCCTAGGTCAATCACCCCGGTTGCTCCGTGCTTTGGTTGGCCCACTGGCTGCGCAGGTGCCGCAAAGCCCCTTGATCTCCACAACGGCGTTCTCCGGCGAGAAACCATGCTGGCCCGCAATCTTGTCCAACAAAGACTCCAGACGCTTCGATTCAACCTCGTCAACATGCCCGCAACTGGAGCAAAGAAGGTACTGGCTCTCGTGCGCCTGCCCAGGATGGTCGCAAGGCAAATATGAATGAGTGGTTTCCAGCCGATGCACCAGACCCACTCGCATGAGGAAGTCCAGATGCCGGTAAACCGTCAGGGGTGCGATCTTGCGGTCCTGTGTTTTCTCAAGGAGCGCGATCAGTTCGTAGGCGGAGAGCGGACGATCGCTGGCCAACAACGCCGCGTAGGCCGCCAATCGAGCCGGGGTTAGCCGTAATCCTTCCTCCGTACAGCGATCTTCGGCCAGTTTACGCCACTTCACGGAGAGGCGCGGCGCTTTCGTCGGGGCTCTATCCAATGCGGCAATCCTCTCGTTCTTGCTTGGGCAAGACAGTGATCCGCTGCATGGCGGACCGGTTCACGGCTTGACCAGACGAGCGTCGCGGAGACGGTAAACCACGCCCATCTCGCTTCGCTGCTGCGGCTCGAAGCGCCCCTCAAGCACAACAGGGTTCCAGGACACCTCGATGCCTTCGCTGGCCAACACCTCCACAGCGCCTGCCGGTCCGCCCGGCACATGGAAGAAGCAGCTCGGCGGGTTCGACGTGAGCAGGAACCTACGCTGCTTGAGGTCCGCTTCCAGCGGCATCATGAATCCCGATAGCTTGACTGTCTGCCCGGCTCGCTCGGTAATCGCTTCGGGAAAGTCGGCAACCAACATCATCTCTTCGTAGCGGATCCGGGCTTGCATCAGGTCTTCCCACGGCACACCGCCCTCCACAACCGGAGGCATTGGGAACCCTGCGGCCTGCAAACTGATGACGTTCACCAGAATCTCCGTACTGGCTTCGCCCAGTTTGACTTCCACTCGATCCAACCCCATCTGTCCGCCGACCACCGCAAAGTCAATCACGCCGGTTTCATCCGTCGTGGTCCGCGGCGACACCTCATGAGGCTCCAGCAATAGGCTGGTGCCCTCGATGGAAAATGCGGGCGCCGCGCCCATGACCGGTTGGCCTTGTGCGGTTTCAACCCGGACTGCGAGGTAGGCGAAATCCTGCTGGAGCAGGTCCACGACCTGACGCCCCTGTTCATCGACGTAGCCCATCTCAGCCAACGCCACGATCTTGATGTCAGTGGCGTCGGCCACGTTGACTGGGGCGACTGCCGATTCCCATGGCTCCTCCGGTTGGCCCGTGGGTGGCTCGGCAGCAAGTTCTTCGGCGGTCAGACCACTCTCTTGAGCCTGAGCAAACATAGCCATGGCGGTGAGGACGACGGGCAGCCAACGCTGGTTCCGATGGCCAGTTCGAGGGCGGGAC
>JAJDTQ010000128.1 GCA_022827045.1 Candidatus Binatia bacterium | reverse complement strand
CTGGTAGCGCAGGGGCAGGGTGGCCTGGACCTGTTTCGCGATGCGGTCGGGATACTGCACCGTCGACGGCTCGCGGACGAAGTGGGAGAAGGTGATGGTCATCCCCTCGAAGATGCTCATCACCGTGTCTCGGACGTTCTGAAAGTATTGGATGACTCCGTTCATGGACGTATCCCCGCGATCCTGGATCTTAGTGGCCAGCAAAAATTCCTGCGCATCTTGGTACACGATTGCATGTGACAGGCCACTAGACGTACGGCTTGAGATAGAGGGTGGGGCGCGAGTGCATGATCTGGTAGACCACCCGCCAAACGAAGTAGAGCGCGACGACGACCGACGCCGCCAACGTGGCAAGGGTCAACGGCATGTTCCCCTCGGGCCAGATCACCAGCAGCAGGATGGTGCCGAAGAGGCAGATGAACGAGATGGGCACCATGTACTTCCAGCACATGGCCATGAGCTGGTCCACCCGAACCCGCGGCAGGGTGCCCCGCACCCACATGGCGACGAAGGCCCAGAAGTAGGCCTTGGCGAAGAAGACCGCGAACTCCAGGACGCCCTTGAGCAGCGGGTGCTCGGCCATGGTGACGCCGAAGATGGTCGCCGGTATCTGCCAGCCGCCGAGGAACAGGGTCGCGGCGATGGCGCCGATGACGTACAGGTTGCCCCACTCCGCGAAGAAGAAGAACAGGAAGCGCATGCCGCTGTACTCGGTGACGTAGCCGGCCACCAGCTCGGACTCGGCTTCGGGAATATCGAACGGCGTGCGGTTGCCCTCCGCCAGCGCGGAAACGAAGAACATGAGGAAGGCAACCAGCGTAAAGGGGTTGTAGAAGATGAACCAGTCCCACGGCGCCCATCCCTGGGCCTGGATGATCCCCTGCATGCTGAGCGTGCCGGACAGAAAGATCACCGTCAGCACCGACAGCCCGGCGGGTATCTCGTAGCTGACGATCTGCGCGGCCGAGCGCATGCCCCCCAGGAGCGACCACTTGTTGTTGGAAGACCAGCCCGCCATCAGGATCCCCACCACCACCAGAGAGGTGATGGCCAGCAGGTAGAGGATGCCGATGTTGAGGTCCGCGGGGATCAGCCAGCTTCCGAAGGGGATCACCACGAAGGCGCCGAGGAAACCGGAGAAGACGATGTACGGAGCCAGCAGGAAGAGCTTCCGGTCGGCCGACGCCGGGATGATGTCCTCTTTCTGGATGTTCTTGACGCCATCCGCGAGCCACTGGAGCAAGCCCTGCGGCCCCACCCGGTTGGGTCCGACCCGGGACTGCATGCGCGCCCACACGCGCCGCTCCAGCCAACTGGTCACGCCGGCCAGCGGCGCCACGAAGAACGACAACACGGCAAAGGCCACCGCCACCGCCGCCAGGGCGTAGCCCAGCGCCGCCGGGACGGCGCCCGGCAACAACGTCGCGATCAGGTCCTGTACGGTAAAGTCCATCTCTCTGCCTGTCCCTACCGGTCGATCTCGGGAGCGTCCACGTCCAGGCTCGCGATCAGCGCGATCAGGTCGGCCACCATGATTCCCGGACTGATCTTGTCGATGATGCTCATGGCGGTGAACGAGCCGGTGCGGATCCGCACCCGGTAGGGGTACTCGCTGCCGTCGCTGACCACGTAATAGCCCATGTCGCCGCGCGGCGCCTCGATGCGCACGTAGGTCTCGCCCACGGGAGGCTTGAACTTGCGCGCGACCTTGGCGATGGCCGGGCCGTCGGGCATCTTGTCGAGGCACTGGCGGAGGATCTTGCAACTCTCCATCAACTCCCGGATCCGCACGTGGTAGCGGTCGTAGGAGTCGCCCAGGGTGCCGCGCTCGCCCCGTCCCACCGGGACCTCGAAGTCGAGCTCGGGATAGACCGAATAGGGGATGTCCCGGCGAATGTCCCACCGGACCCCGGACGCCCGCAGGTTGGGGCCCACGAGGTTGTACTGGAGCGCGTCCTCCTTGGAGATCACCGCGACGTTGGCCAGCCGCTCGATGAAGATCTTGTTGTACGACAGGAGCCGGTTGTACTCGTCGACGATGGGCTCGAAGTGGTCGAGGAACGCGGTGATGCGTGCGCAGGTCTCTGGCTTGATGTCGTAACCCACGCCGCCGATGCGAAGGTAGTTGTAGGTGAGGCGGGCGCCGCAGATCTCCTCCATGAGATCGTTGATGGTCTCCCGCTCCCGGAGCGCGTGCAGAAACGGCGTGATGGCGCCGATATCCTGTCCGAAGGTGCCCACCGCGATGAGGTGGCTGGCGACGCGGTTGAGCTCGCAGGCGATGACCCGGCAGTACTCGCCGCGGGGCGGCACCTCCACGTTGCCCAGCCGCTCCGCCGCCATGCAGAAGCCCTGGTTGGCGAACATGGCCGCGAGATAGTCGGCCCGGTCGGTATAGGGGACGTAGCCGTGCCAGGTGCACTTCTCGCCGATCTTCTCGATGGAGCGGTGCAGGTAGCCCACGTCGGGGATCGCCTCGTTGATGACCTCGCCGTCGGTCTTGACCACGAACCGCAGCACGCCGTGGGTGCTCGGATGCTGGGGCCCCACGTTCAGGGTCATGTCTTCGGTGTGCAAACCGGTGCGTTCGGCAACCTCAGCCATGCTATCCTTCCTTCGTCAACGACCCGGACACGGGCGGGGTCGACACCCGCCCCTGAACTTCAACCGCGGCACCCTAGCGCATGTTCTCCGGAACCAGCGGCTCGCGCTCGGTGCTGATGCCGTCGTATTCTTCCTGCTCCACGAAGTCCTTGCGCAGGGGATAACCCACCCAGTCTTCCGGCAGCAGGATCCGTCGAAGGTCCGAATGCCCTTCGAACATGACGCCGAAGAGGTCGAACACCTCCCGCTCGAACCAGTTGGCGACCTTCCAGACATCTTCCACCGTGGCGATCCGCGGCGCGTCCCGGTCCACCTCGGCCTTGACCACGATCTCCTGGCGCGGCTCGTAGGAGTACAGGTGGTAAACGATCTGGATGACGTTCTCCGTCGGGCGATCCACCGCGGTCAGGTCCGAGAGCACGTCGAACTTCAGCGCGGGGTCGTCTCGCAGCGCCAGGCAGACCTCCTTGAGGCCGGCCGGATGGACCTTGAAGAACGGCTCCAGGCCCTGTTCGTCGAGCTCCCCGACACCGCCGGGGCAAAGCTCCCTGACGCGCTCGTATATCTCTTTTGCGATCATATCGTCGCTACCTGCCAGTGGCGTGTTTACCTAGTTCTTCACCCACTCCAGGTCGCCCTTGCACCAGTCGTAGATGAGGCCCAGGAACACGATGAGGGTGAAGACGGCGATGGCGCCGAAGGCGAACAGCCCGGCGTCGTTCTGAAGCCAGTCGCGGAAGACCACGGCCACCGGGAAGATGAAGGCGATCTCCACCTCGAAGATGATGAAGATCAGGGCGATGAAGTAGAACCGGACGTTGAAGTTGACCCAGGCACTCCCGGAGGCGGGCTCGCCGCACTCGTAGGTGGAGAGCTTTCTGAGCTGGGGATTGGAGGGCCGGAGCAGGCGGCCAATCAACAGGTTCACCCAGACGAAGGCCGCACCCAACAACGTGAAACAAAGTACACTGGCGAAGTCGAACAGCATTTTTCCTCGGGTAAGATAAAGAAATCAATAATCTTTTGCAGAGGGTCACTATATACACAAATGCCCTACCCGGTCAACAAACCGGCCCCTCCGCTCCGCCGGCCTCCTTACACTGCCCAACCATTCCTGTTACCTTGCTAGGGAGCCGGGATCGGAGGACGATGCGCCGCCGGTTTTGCGCCCACGGGAGCCCGACGAAAGGGGAGAGATGAACCGTCATGTCGAGAGTTAGCATCACCGTCGCCTGCTGGGACTATGACCGGACGCGCCCCTTGCAGGAGGGACGGGTCCCGGTGGAAGGGGTCGACCTGACCTACCTGCCGTTCCGCGTGGAGGAGACCTTCTGGCGCATGCTGCGCTACCAGGACTTCGACGCCGCCGAGATGTCCATGGGCTCGTACCTGATGTCCCGGGACAAGGGCGCGCCCCGCTTCGTGGCGATTCCGGTGTTCCCCTCCCGTGCCTTCCGGCACTCCGGCATCTACATCCACACCGGCTCCGGCATCAAGGAGGCCGCTGACCTCACCGGCAAGCGGGTCGGCGTCCCGGAGTACCAGATGACCGCGGCCATCTGGCAACGCGGCATCCTGCAGCACGAGTACGGCGTGGATCTCGAGAAGGTGAACTGGTTCACCGGCGGCGAAGAGACGCCCGGGCGCGAGGAGAAGCTCCGTCCGGACCTGCCGGACAGCCTCTCCATCACCCCCATCGGCCCGGATCAGACCCTCTCCTCCATGCTGGAGAACGGAGACCTCGACGCGCTGATCTCCGCCCACATGCCGTCCCCGTTCGTGCGCCGCTCGCCCGGGGTGGCGCGGCTGTTCCCGGACTTCCGTCCGGTGGAGGAGGCCTACTTCAGCAAGACGGGCATCTTCCCGATCATGCACACCCTGGTGTTCCGGGAAGACGTCTACGAACGCCATCCCTGGGTGGCGCAGAACCTCTACAAGGCCTTCTGCGAGTCCAAGCGGCTGTGCGCCGAGGCGATGTACGAGTACTCGGCGCTCAAGTACATGCTGGCCTGGTCCATCGAGCAGATGGAGAAAGAAAAGGAGGTCCTGGGACCCGACCCCTGGGCCTACGGGCTCGAGGCCAACCGCCACGTCCTGGAGACGCTGGTGGGGTACGCCCACGAGCAGGGCCTCATCAAGCAGCGGCTCGAGGTGGACAGCCTGTTCGCCCCCAGCACCCTGAACGAGTTCAAGGTG
>JAJDTQ010000104.1 GCA_022827045.1 Candidatus Binatia bacterium | reverse complement strand
GATATGGACCCGATCCGCGTATATCCATACGGGCCAGCGGCTTCTGACAGCCGCACCAACAGGCCGGATAGACGACAGCACCTGACCGCATCCCATGCCGTTCGAAAATAGTGCTTGCATCACCGGGGGCGTCCATAGACGGTCCGAACGCCCCACCTTACTATGTTGGGGGCGATGATGGATGCTGCGGCGGAGGAGGGTCGCATGATGGATGAGCTTGAAGCCGGGCAAGAGGGTTCCAAGGACGGCGGGGGTTCGGAAGGATCGAAGGTTCCGCCGGAGGCGCGGCATTGGTCGGACGAGGAGAAGGCGTGGATCGTGCAGGAGAGCTTCGAGCGGGGGACAACGGTGGAGGAAGTCGCGGAGCGCTACGGGGTACCGATGCGGCGGCTGTCGTACTGGCGCAAGCTCGCTCGCAAGGGCGAGCTGGCGGTTTCTCCGGCGGCGCCAGGCGAGGAGGGGTTCGCGGCGGTGGAGGTGGAATCGGCGGCGGCGCCGGCCCATGTCGGCTCGGTGTCGATCGAGGCGCGGGGGGTGACAGTGCGCCTGGACGGGGACGTGAGCACGGTGTGCATCACGGCGATCGCCTCGGCGCTTCGAGCGATACGGTGATCGTTCCGGGCTCGGGCGTGCGGATCGTGGTGGCGACGAGGCCGGTGGACTTCCGCAAGGGGCATGATGCGTTGGCGGCGCTGGTGGAGCGGGAGCTGGGTCTGGATCCGTTCAGTGGGGTGGTGGTGGTGTTCCGCTCGAGACGGGCGGACCGGGTGAAGGTGTTGTGGTGGGACGGGACGGGCTTGGTGCTGGCGTCGAAGCGGCTCGAACAGGGGCGGTTTGCGTGGCCGTCGGTAACCGATGGGGTGATGCGGCTTTCGCGGGGGCAGTTCGAGGCGTTGTTCGAGGGACTGGACTGGCGCCGGGTGTGGCAGCGGCGGGTACGCCGCCCGATGGCGGCGGCGTGAGGGTGGCGGAGGCAGTTTTTTCTTGCTAAGTAGCTGATTTAATGATACTATTTCTTTCATGGAGATCAGCCGCAGCAATGCCGATCTCGCCTCTTTGACAGCGCCCTTGCGGGCGCTGTTCGACCAACAGCAGGCGGCTCTCGATGCGCTTCGCAACGAGAACGCTGCGCTTTCCGACCGCAACGACCATCTCGAAGACCAGAACCGGCGTCTCGAACACCTGGTGCGGGAGATGCGCCGGGCGGTGTACGGGCGGAAGTCGGAGAAGCTCCATCCCGACCAGTTGCAGTTGGCGTTAGAGGACCTCGAGGCCGCCCTGGCCGAGGCCGAGGAAGCCGCTCCGGCGCGCACGACGTCGAGGCGTGCGCGGAAGCGTCCCGGGGCCGAGCGCAACATCGGCCATCTGCCCGCCCATCTTCCCCGGTCCGAACAGGTGATCGAGCCGCCAAGCACGCAGTGTCCATGCGGCTGCGGCGAGATGACCCGCATAGGCGAGGACCGCACCGCGCGGCTGGACATCGTGCCGGCCCAGCTTCGGGTGATCGTCACGGTGCGGCCGAAGTACGCCTGCCGGGTGTGCGAGGAAGGGGTGACCCAGGCCGAGACGCCGGCGCACCTGATCGAGGGGGCGCTGCCGACTGAAGGGGCCATCGCCCACGTGCTGGTGTCGAAGTACGCCGACCACTGCCCCCTCTACCGCCAGTCTCAGATCTACGCCCGCTCGGGGGTCGATCTTCACCGCTCGACGCTGGCCGGGTGGGTGGGCGCGGCGGCGTTCCACCTCAAGCCGGTGGTGGACGGGGTGGCTGTGGGCGCTGGCCCGGGACGACCGCGGCTGGGGCGGCCCGGACCCGCCCGGGGTGGTGTACTTCTACGCCCCGGGCCGCGGCAGCGACCACGCGGAGACCTTCCTCAAGGGGTTCAAGGGCATCCTGCAGGTGGACGGCTATGCCGGCTACAACAGGCTTGCCGGCCCGGACCGGCAGGTGAGGCTGGCGTACTGTTGGGCCCACTCCAGGCGCAAGGTTCACGACGTCTTCGACAGCGCTCGCTCCGAAACCGCGGCCGAGGGGCTGCGGCGGATCGCGGAGTTCTACGCCATTGAGGCCGGGGTCCGCGGCGCCCCGGCCGAACGGCGCCTTGCCGAGCGCCAGGCCCGCACCGCGCCCCTCATCGAGGAGTTCGGCGTGTGGCTCAGGGAGCAACGCTCTCGGCTCTCGGCCAAGTCCCGCCTGGGCGAGGCGCTGGCCTACATCGCCCGGCACTGGGACGGCCTGCTGGTGTTCCTCGAAGACGGGCGCGTCGAGATGGACACCAACTGCGTGGAGAACCTCATCCGCCCGTTGGCCCTGAACCGCAAGAACGCCCTGTTCGCCGGCCACGACGAAGGCGCCGCCGCCTGGGGCCGTGTCGCCTCGCTGGTCGAGACTGCCAAGTTGAACGGCGTCGAGCCCTACGCCTACCTCAAGGCCACCCTCGAAGCCATCGCCTCAGGCCATCGCGCCTCACGCATCGACGAGCTCCTGCCCTGGGCCTTCAACCCAGACTCTCTCTGAAAGTCAACGTGCCCCAGCGGCAACGCTTACTTTGATATTGGCGTTTTCAACTCTATCAGGAGGCCACTTCTCGTTCTCGTCGTCGTGCTTATCGAGCAAGCCACAAAACGGAACTGAGTCAGGTTAGAGCCTCCAGAAATCGCCGCCTTTCCTGGCCGTCGACAATCGGCCAATTCAAGCGACGACTTGCCTTGGCCTTCTGGTCTTGCTTCTCGGGATCTCGTTTCGCAGCACCTTCACGAAGACCTCCAGGGACCGTCTTGCCGGGACCGATATTCCACTTCGCAACGTGCCCGGGCGGTGGGACGCGTTACCGATCTGCATCGGCGTCAGTTACGCGGTTACGCGGAGCGTTTCCGTCTGGGCGATCCCTGCCGCCTTGGCCGCATCCCGGAACTCACTGTCCCTCCCCAACCCGGCGAGTTCCTCGTGCTTGAGGTACGCGAGCACATGCACGCCGCGGAAGGTGCGCTTGATCAGCTCCGCGAGTTCCGGCGTGAGCCGGTCCTCGTCGCGACCGATTTCGCCGGCAGCGGCGCGCGCCGAAGCCTTGCGTACGAACGTGCCGGGTGTCACTCCGGCCTTCTCGGCAGCCTCGGTGACGGCGTCCCATTCGCGTTTCGTAAACCGGATCGAGCGCTGGAAGCTCTGGTTTGCCATCTTCAACTCCCCCCTGGAAGCATGATCCCGGCCTCTCGCGGGTTCGTTGGAGCGCACGCCGGAGCGGTTTTGCAAAGATTGTTTTCGGCACGCCCCAAGCGACCTCCTCCCGGCGGAGGGCGGCGTGTTTCCCCGTGTTTGCACCGTGTGACACGCGGTTCTCAAGAGCATACATAACAAACACGAAAAAACACAATTCAATGATTATAGGAATATAGGTGTCACACAATCCGTGTTACACGCGCCCATCACGAGGGAGGCGTGGGATGGAGCGAAAACGGCGGGGAGGCCCACGCAAGCGCAGCCATGCGCCGACAGCACCAAGGGTGCGTCGGGTGTGAGAACCAGAGCCCGCGCAGGCGGTCCGGAACGAAGAAACCAGGGGTACAAGCGAAGGGGGATGGGCGCCGGAGAACCCGACGGACGGGAGCCGCCACGGCGATTGAGTGGGGGTGAGTGCGGGAGGTAGTGAAGGCGGTCGTGTCGAGCACACTGACGGAGGCTCCTGCACTGGCCCGGACACAAGTGCAAGGGGTAGTGCGGAAGCCGGTGACAGCGAAGCCCGCAGCGGGCGAAGCGAACGCGGAGCGGCGGTGCCGACGACGAGCGCAGCGAGT
>JAJDTQ010000069.1 GCA_022827045.1 Candidatus Binatia bacterium | reverse complement strand
CGGCAAAAACGTCTTCCTGGAAATGTGCGACGGCACGATGGCGGCGCACATCTCCGAGTTCCCGGTGGGGACGTACAAGAAGGCCCACCGCCACGGGCCGGGCTTCAACGTCATCATCATCAAGGGGCAGGGGTTCTCGCTGTTCTGGTGGGAAGGCGAGGAGCCCAAGCGCTACGACTGGCAGGACGGCAGCGTGTTCGTGCCGCCGGAGATGATGTTCCACCAGCACTTCAACCTCGGCCCCACCGGCGCGCGCTACCTGCCGTTGCGTTTCGGCGGCATCAAGCACAGCATGGGCGAGGGCTACGGAGACATCTCCAAGGTCGACAAGGACGTGAAGTCCGGCGGCAACCAGATCGAGTACTACGACCAGCCGGCGTACATCCGCGAGATGTTCGAGTCTGACATGACCAGGCTCGGGGCTGAGTCGAGAATGGACTCGAACGTGTACGTGAAGCCCGCCGCCTGACGGAGAGGGCTTGGGACCAAGGGAGGAAGCCCGCGCGCTTCCTCCCTTTTTTTGTCCGAGCAAGGGAACATGCCGGCCGGATGCCGGCCCGACGCCATGCTGGCACCTATCGTCCTGACAATACTGTCGTATCTCCTGGGATCCGTCCCAAGCGGTTTCCTGGTGGGATCGTCCGCCGGCGTGGACGTGCGCAGCGCCGGCAGCGGCAACATTGGCGCCACCAACGTGGCGCGGACCCTGGGGTGGAAGAAGGGCCTCCTGACCCTGTTTTTCGACGTCGCCAAGGGTTTCCTGCCGGTGCTGGCGGCACACCTGCTGGATCTTGGAGTGGCCGCGGCGGCCGCGGCCGGTCTGGCCGCCTTCGCGGGCCATCTCTACCCGGTTTTCCTGAAGTTCAAGGGCGGCAAGGGCGTGGCCACCGCCGCCGGGGTCTACGTCGGCGTCATGCCCCTGGGCATCCTGGTGCTGCTGGGGGTCTTCGCCCTGGTGATCCTGGTGAGCCGCCGGGTCTCCCCGGCTTCCATGGCCGCGGGCGTGGCCGGCCCGGTCGCTGCGTGGGCGCTGTCCTATCCCCAGGAAGTCGTCTGGATGAGCCTGGTCATCGGGACCCTGGTGGTGGTCCGCCACCGGGAGAACATCCGCCGGCTGATGGCGGGGGAAGAGCCCCCGTTCAAGATGCGCGGGCGCGGCTCGGGCGGATAGTCCGGCCGTCCCGCCGCTCAAGGGCGGTCAAGCCTCCCCGCCCCCTGTCATGAACTTCATCGGCATCGACCTGGCCTGGGGCAACCGCAATCCGACCGGACTGGCCCTCCTGGTGTCCGAGGGCGACGGCTGCCGCCTCGTGAGTTCGGCCCGGCGCACGACCGACACGGAGATTCTCGAGTGGGTGGAGACGTGCGGCGGGAAGGATGTCTGGCTGGGCATCGACGCACCCATCATCGCCAGAAACCCGCCGGGGACGTCCCGGCCCGCGGACAAGATGGTCTCGTCCCGGTTCGGCCGCTATCACGCGGGAGCCTACCCGGCCAACCGGGTCCGTTGCGAACGGCCGGTCCGGTTGTGCCGCAAGCTCCGGCGAAGGGGTTTCTCGTCGAACCCGTTCCTGCCCGGCCGCGCCGGCTGCCGGCAGCTCGAGATCTTCCCCCATCTGGTGCAGGTGGCATTCTTCGAGCGGCCGCGCATCATCAAGTACAAGAAAGGCCCCGTGGCGGTCCGGCAGGCCGGCCTGGCCGACTTTCAGACGGCCATCGGCACCCACCTGACCCGCCAGGACCCTCCCCTGCTGCCGTCGCCCGAGCTCTCCCGGCTGCTTGATGAAAACCCTGGAGAACTCCGCGGCTCGGCCCTCAAGTCACTGGAGGACCGGCTGGACGCGCTGCTTTGCGCCTACATGGCAATATATTTCTGGACTTGGGGCGAGACGCGCTGCGAGATCATCGGCGACCACGCCGAGGGGTACATCATTGCCGTCCGGGACGTCAGTTCGCGACTGCGGCCCCATCCCGCCTCTTGAGCATGGCGACGTCACTCTTTAGGATAGCCACATCGTTCTTGAGAACAGCCACATCGCTCTGGAGAGTGGCCACGTTGATTTTGAGAGCGGCCACATCGCTCTTGAGGGCGCCTACTTCTTCACGCAGGGAATTCACGTCCTGTCGCACTTCACGCAGGTCTTCACGTAGCTCGGTGAAACGCCGGTCCATGTCTTGGCGCACCTGCCTGATGCCGGTCATTGCGAGAGTCCCGACGGTGGCGCTTGCCGCTATGACGGATACGATGATGCTAATCGTCTCTGCGTTCACTCTTCGTCGGCTCCTTCTCGGTTCCCGGAACTGCTCTCGGCCCCAACCCCGGCAACCGGCTCCCGGCCGATTCCACCGATCATACTATATTGATCGGTATCATAATCCATTTCTTTAGTCGGGGCTATCCTTTTTTCTCCAGGGACCGTCCAACTGCTCCCGTTGACAATCCAGCAACATGGACGTATGGACGCACTCATAGTGTGAGCTCTCAGACATTCGGGACGGGAAAGACCAAACCCCAACAACGACGTCCATCCCGATCTGTCGGACGCGGTGCCTCTGGACGTCAGCCACGCCAGCTTGTTCTCGGTCTTCCTGGTGGTGGTGGGCATCCTGCCGACTCGACCCACGGAACCCCATGAGCTCCCGAGGAACCCGAGCATCACGACCCGAATCCAACCCCCGTTCTGACGTGGAGGCGCTGCTGAACCCGCGCAACGCCGTCATCGTCGGCGCCACCGAGAGGCCGGGGAACTGGCCCCAGCGCTGCGCGCGCAACCTCGCCCGCTACGGCTACGGCGGCCCGGTCTATCCGCTCAACCCGAGACGCGAGGAGGTGTGGGGGACCCGGTGCTACCGGAGCTACGCAGAGTTGCCCGAGCCGCCCGACCACCTGGTCGTGTTCGTGCCCGCGCCCTACGTGGAGGCGACCCTGCGCGAAGGGGCGGCCGCCGGGGCGCGTAGCGCCACCGTGGTCTCCGCGGGTTTCGGCGAATCGCCCGATCCCGCCGCCATTGCGCGAGGTGAGGCCCTCGCCGCCGCCATCGCGGAACTGGGAATCGCCGTCTCCGGCCCTAACTGTATCGGCAACTTCAACGGCGGCGCCAGGTTCGTCACCATGAGCGACAACCGGCCGCAGCGCACCGAGCCCGGCCCCGTCGCCGTCGTCGGGCAGTCCGGCGGGCTGGTGATGGCGCTCAAGCGCACCCTTGAAGAGCGCGGCATGGACGTGGGCTACATCGTCTCCAGCGGGAACGAGGCCGGGCTCAAGACCGCGGACTACATCGAGTATTTCGCGGCCGATCCGCAGACCCGGGTGATCGTGTCCTACCTGGAAGCGGTGCGCGAGCCGGACCGGTTCCTGGCCGCCTGCGCCACCGCGAAAAAGGCGGGCAAGCCGGTGATCGTGGTCAAGCTCGGCGCCTCGGACAACGGCCGGGCGGCCGCGCTGGCCCACACGGGAGGGCTGGCGGGATCCATCGCCGCCTTCGACGCCATCGCCGGCGACTACGGCGCGGTTCGCGTCAACACCCTCGACGACGTGGTGGAGATGGCGGAGTACCTGCTGCACGCCCGGCTGCCCAAGGGCGAAGGATTGGGTGCCATGACCTTCTCCGGCGGCCTGCGCGGCGTGCTTCTGGACCAGGCGGAAGCCAACGGCCTGTCCTTTCCGCCCCTCGCCCGCAAGACCCGCAAGCGTCTGGAGAAGCTGCTCGGCGTGGGCACGGTCATCGGCAATCCGCTGGATTCCGGCTTCGCCGGCCTGAGCAGCCACGAGACCTACGTGCAGTGCGTCGAGACCATGCTGGACGATCCCGGGGTCGACTCGTTGCTGTTGCAGGAGGAGCTGCTGAGGGCGCCGGAGGGCGGGAACAAGGAAACCAACATGCGGGCGGTCAACGAGCTGGCGGCCCGGGCGAGGAAACCCATCGCCTTTGTCACCATGATCTCGCACGGTCTGAACGACTATGCCAGAGACCTGCGCGACGGCCTTCGGAACGTCGCCTTCATGCAGGAAGCGGACAAGTCGCTGCGCACGGTGCGCTCGGTGATCTCCTACGCGGAGCGGTTGTCGAGGAAGACGAGTTCGGAGCGAGCCGGCCTGCCCGCGGCGCCACCGGCGATCCGGAGGATGCTCGCGAGGACCAGTGACGGCCGGGGTCCGACGCCCCTGTCGGAGATCGATTCCAAGGCGCTGCTCCGGGCCTACGGGCTGCGGACGCCCAGGGAGCGGCTGGCCGGCAGCGCGGCCGAGGCGGTGCGGATCGCCCGCGCCATCGGGTTCCCGGTGGTGCTGAAGGCGGCGGGCGCCGAATTGACGCACAAGTCTGATGCGGGCGGTGTACTGCTGAATAACGGAAACGCCAGTGCCGTGCGCCGGGGCTACGGCGCCATACTGCGCAACGTGGCGCGCAAGGCCAGGGGGGTCGCCATCGACGGAGTGTTGGTGGCCGAGCAGTTGGCTGGGGAGTTGGATCTGGTCATCGGCGCCTCGCGGGACCCGGAGATGGGGACCATCGTGATGTTTGGGTCCGGGGGCGTGGCGCTGGAGCTCTACCGCGACGTGGCATTCGCGGCCCCTACCCTCGATGAGGCCAGCACCAGCGAGTTGATCGCGCGCACCAAGGCGGCCCGGCTGATGGAAGGGTACCGCGGCGCGCCGGCCCTGGACCGCGGGGCGCTGGTCAAGGCGTTGATGGCGGTGTCGCGGCTCGCCTACGACCTCGGCGACCGGCTCGATTCCATCGACGTCAACCCCTTCGTGCTGCGGCGCAGGGGCGGCATCGCCCTCGACGCCCTGGTGGTGTTAGCGGGCCGGGAAAAATGATCTATTTCTGGATTGCGCTCGGCAGTGCCATCGGTGGTGCCGGGCGGCACTTGTGCAACAACCTGTCCGCTGGAGCGTTCGGGGACGCGTTCCCGTGGGGTACGATAGCCGTAAATGTCACGGGATCGTTCCTCATCGGGGTCCTTGGGTCGACGGATCCCTTTGCGGGCCGTTTCGGGCTGCCGGGACCGGAAGCGCGCGCATTCCTCATGGTGGGCGTGTGCGGAGGCTACACCACCTTCTCGGCCTTCAGCCTGCAGACGTTGGACTTCCTGCGGGCCGGCCAATGGCCCCAGGCCCTCGGAAACATCGCCCTGTCCGTCGCGCTGTGCCTGTTGGCGGTCTGGCTGGGGCACCTCGCGTATACTGTCGTTGCCGTTGACCGGACGGGCTGACTCGCGGTATTATGTTGTCCGCATAAGCGTCTATGTGTTTAAGTGTATACGGTGAATTGAACCATGATTCGTTGGAACCTTTCCATTCCTGAAGTGACCGACAGGGTGGTCCGGACCTTTCTAGCACGCAATGGCGGCAAGAAGGGCGACCTGTCCCGGTTCGTTGACGAAGCCGTGCGCCGTCGCGTTCTGGACCTTACCGTCGAGCAGGTCAAGGACCGCAATGCCGGGTATGATCAGCAGGCGATTCTTGATCTGATCGACGACGAGGTGGCGGCTGGGCGTGCGGGTCGTTCTTGACACCAATATCCTCATCGGTGCGCTCATCACCAAGGGAACCCCGCCCGACTTGCTGTATCAGACGTGGCTGCGTGGCGAGATTGAGCTCGTCACATCGTTAGCGCAACTGGGCGAGATGGCCGGAGTTCTCGCCCGACCGCGCCTTCGGCGGTTCGTCGACGCCGACGAAGCTGCCGCGATCGTCGAGAACATCGGCGCAAGGGCCGTTGTTCTCCACGAACTACCGGTAGTGGACTTATCCCCCGACCCCGACGACAACCCCATTATGGCTACGGCAATCGCCGGAAAGGCCGATCTGCTCGTCACGGGCGACAAGAAACATTTGCTTGTGCTTGGGGTGGTGGAAGGCGTTCGTGTCGTGTCCGCACGTGAAGCCCTGATCCGTGTGGCCAGAGCTTAATACGGGAGGCACGACGCCACACAGGAGGGCTCTAATTGGCAGGCCGTAAACGCTGGATCCGCAACGCCGACGTCGTCGTCACCATGGACGCCGACCGAAGCGAACTCGCGGGGGCGGACATCCTTGCGGTGGACGGCCGCATCGAGAGTGTGGGCGCCGGCGGTCCGGAGGACCCTACCGGGTGGGAGGTGATCGATGCCCGCGGCTGCGTGGTGACGCCGGCGCTCGTCAATACCCATCACCATCTCTTCCAGACCCTGACCCGCGCCGTGCCGGCCTGTCAGGACGCGTCGCTGTTCGGCTGGCTCAGGTCGCTCTATCCGGTGTGGGCGCGCATGCGGCCCGAGGACATGTTCGTCTCGGCGCAGCTCGGGCTGGCGGAACTGGCCCTGTCCGGCTGCGGCATGAGCTCGGACCATCTCTATCTCTATCCCGACGGCGTCCGGCTGGAGGACACCATCGAGGCCGCGGGCTCCATCGGATTGCGCTTCCACCCTACCCGCGGCGCCATGAGCATCGGCGAAAGCTCCGGCGGCCTGCCGCCGGACAGCCTGACCGAGCGCGAGGCCGATATCCTCGATGACTGTATCCGCGTGATCGACGCCTTTCACGATCCGTCCGAGGGCGCCATGGTCCGCGTCGGCATCGCTCCATGCTCGCCGTTTTCCGTCTCCCCGGAACTGATGCGCGATGCCGCGGCGCTGGCGGCCGACAAGGGAGTGCGTCTGCACACTCACCTCGCCGAGAATACCGAGGACGTCGCCTGGTCGCTCGACAATCTTGGCTGCCGGCCCGGCGAGTATGCCGAGTCGCTGGGCTGGGTCGGTGAGCACGTGTGGCACGCGCACTGCGTCCAGCTTGACCCGGCCGAGATCGCCCTCTTCGCCCGGACCGGGACCGGCGTCGCGCACTGCCCGTCGTCCAACTGCCGGTTGGGGTCGGGCATCGCGCCGGTCCGCGCCATGCGCGACGCCGGGGTCGCCGTCGGCCTGGGCGTCGACGGATCGGCCAGCAACGACTCCGGAAGCCTTCTGCCCGAAGCCCGGCAGGCCATGATGCTGCAGCGGGTCCGTCACGGCGCCGCCGCCATGAGCGCCCGCGAAGTCCTTGAGGTAGCGACCCTGGGCGGTGCGGCTGTTCTCGGGCGCGCCGGCGAGCTCGGAACCATCGAGCCAGGCAAGCGCGCCGACCTCGCGATCTGGGACGTTTCGGGCCTGGGCGCCGCCGGCGCCTGGGATCCGGTGGCCGCTCTCATGCTCTGCGGCTCGTTCACGGTTCGCGACCTGCTGGTGGAAGGACGCCTGGTGGTGCGCGACGGAATGTTGACGACCGTGGATCCGGCAGCGATCGCCGAGGCGGCTCGCAGGTGTGTTGCGCGGCTCGCAGCCTAGGCATGCAATCTGCCAGCGGCGGGATTCACAGGACAGAGGGAGAGACTGGACATGGTGACATTCCTTCTGAAGCCGATGGCGGTGCTGGCCCTGCTGTTTTCCGGAGCCATCTTCGGGTTCTTCTATGCCTGGGTCTGCTCGACGATGTGGGGTCTGGATGCGGCGGACCCCAATGTCGCCATCGCCGCGATGCAGGCGATGAACGCGAGCGTGCGCAACCTTGTATTCGCTCCCGCGTTCTGGGGGACGTCTCTCGTCCTGATGGTCACGGCGCTGGTGGCCTGGAAATGCGGGGAAGCACGGGCCGTTCTCTTCTTCGGAGCGGGCGGCATACTCTACGTTTTGGGTGCCATGGTCCCTACGGTCACCGTCAACGTCGCGCTCAATGAAACACTGGCGCTGGTGGAGACCCCACTGGATACGGCGCGCGCGGCAGCGGTGTGGCAGGCCTATTCCGAACCGTGGCAGCGCTGGAATACCGTTCGTACGGTGGGTTCGGGGGTCACGCTGATGCTCACCGGATTGGGCATCCTGAGTTTCGGTTGGATCGGAGATGCCCGGTCCCGGCCCCTCCCGGGCTGATTCACGGGATCCGCGCTCACCCATGAGCCGGACGATCACTCGAGACCGTCCGCATTCCTCTACCGGTGGGAATGATTCACCGGGCTGTGCCCCGCTCCGATGGAGTACGCTTGGCGGATGGCCTCGGTAATGAACGCCTTTGCTTCGGCGACCGCGGTTTCCAATGACCTGTTGCGGGCCAGGCCGCAGGCCAGGGCCGCCGAGTACGTGCAGCCGGTGCCGTGGGTGTTACGGGTCCGTATCCGTGGAGCCGGATATTCGTGGAAGGCAGTGCCGTCGTAGAGGATGTCGGTGGCGGCGCCCTTCCGATGACCCCCCTTCACCACGACGCTTCTCGCCCCCATCCCGACGATGTGACGCGCCATTTCTCTGATCGCCCGTACGCCGGTCCCCTCAACGCCTGTCAGGGCCTGCGCCTCGGGCAGGTTCGGCGTGACCACGGTTGCCAGCGGCAACAGCCGGGTCCGCAGCGTCCGGAC
>JAJDTQ010000143.1 GCA_022827045.1 Candidatus Binatia bacterium | reverse complement strand
GCCGTCTTGACCCGGTTCAGGTGTTCGACGAACGAGACGATACCGCCCTCGTAGAAGAACTCGTGCTTCTTGTCGTTGCGCTCGTCCTCGATGAGGATGCGCAGGCCGCGGTTCAGGAACGCCAACTCCCGAAGCCTTTGGGACAACAAGTCGAAGCTCAAGTCCACGGTCTCGAATACGGTGGAGTCGGGCTTGAAGGTGATGCGCGTGCCCCGTTCCGTGGAGGTGCCCATCTCCTTGAGGGGAGCCAGCGGCTCACCCCGCTCGTAGGCCTGCTGGTACACCTTGCCGTCCCTCTTGATCTCGACCTCGAGGTGCTCGGCCAGGGCGTTGACCACCGAAAGGCCCACGCCGTGCAGGCCGCCGGAGACCTTGTAGGCGCCTTTCTCGAACTTGCCGCCGGCATGCAGCTTGGTGAGCACGACCTCCGCCGCGGGCAGCTTCTCGGTGGCGTGCATGTCCACGGGAATGCCGCGCCCGTTGTCCACCACCGTCACACTGTTGTCGATGTGAATCGTGATCTCGACGCGGTCGCACTCGCCCGCTAGCGATTCGTCGATGGAGTTGTCGACGATCTCGTAGACGAGGTGATGGAGACCCCGTTCGGCGGTGTCGCCGATGTACATGCCGGGGCGTTTGCGGACGGCTTCCAGCCCTTCGAGGACCTTGATGTTGTCGGCCTTATAGTCGGACTCGGAAGAAGCCATCATGTCAAAGTGTGGTTGTTCCAACCTTCACTGTATATGAATCACGGAGGACCGTCGGCAGGAAACGCGACATGAAGAATAATAGCATTTCCGGTGCGCCAATGCCAACCGGGCGGGGACCCGGACGGTAGGCGTTGGGCTCGTTCAAGAGGCGGGGTGAGGTGACTGCGGATTCGTTGGGTGGAGGGCTGGCGCCGGCTTACGGGGCAGGCCCCGAGAGGATGGAGGGCGGACCCAACATCCTCTCGGGGCCTGCCCCGTAAGCCTGGTGAGGAGACCCGTCGTCATTCTCGCGGGCTGACCCGGACCCCGGGACGGTTAGGTGGAAACCGGGTGGAATTGTTGCGGAAGTCCGGCGTCAATGGGGGGAGTCGGGTGGGTACGCGGGCTCGCTCCGGCGGGGTTCGGATACGAATATCGCGATGTTGGCGGTTCCCAGGGCGAGGACGACGGCCAGCGCCTGCCAGGCGATGACGTAGGAGCCGGTGACGTCGACGATGGCGCCGAACGTGGGGGTGCCCACCACGGTCCCCAGTGCGTTGATGGTGATCATCAGGCCCAGCGCCATGCCGGCCCGGGATTGCCCGGCGATCTCGCTGATCAGGGAGTAGGACACGCCCTGGTAACCGATCATGGTGAACCCCGCGAGGAAGGTCAGGGGGACCAGGATGAGCAGGGAGACCCCCTTGCCGATGGCGCTGAACGCCGTGCACAGGAGCACCGAGATGACTCCGATGAGCACCAGCACGATCTTGCGCCGGCCGCCGAAAAGGCGGTCGCTGACGGCTCCCCAGCCAATTCGGCCGATCACCGCTCCCGACTGGGTGATGGACAGCCATTGGCTGGCGTGGACCGTGGAGAACGCGAGTCTTTCCTTCAGGAACAACGGCAGATAGGTCAGGAGCGACATCTGGCCCATGAGCAACAGGGCCGTGCCGCAGCTCAGGGCCAGCAGGCTCTTGATGCGCAGGCGCGGGCGGCCGGCGGCGCCGGAAGGCGATTCACCCGTTCGATCGGGGTCGCCGGGCTCGCGCCAGAGGAACCAGAAGGCCGCGCCGAAGAGCACGTTGACCGCGCCCAGACCCGCCAGCGTGGCGCGCCAGCCGAAGACGACCGCCAGGGGCGCGCCCACGAGGGCGG
The DNA here is from genome assembly GCA_022827045.1 of Candidatus Binatia bacterium. The sequence goes on along the minus strand of JAJDTQ010000143.1, from coordinate 68,378 downwards.
TCAGGACGCCGCCCCCGGGGACGCCGGTCTGCTTGATCCCCATGGCGGTGGCGCGGTGGCGCCGGAACCACATCAGCACCCCCTTGGTGGAAGCGGGGTTGAGGAAGCTGTACCCCAGGCCGGTGAGGAGAAAGCAGGCGAAGGCCCAGCCGAAGGACCCCGCGGACGAAGCGAACATCACCGCCGTCCCGGCGAACACGTGGCCGATGAGCGAGGCTCTCCTCACCCCCAGCCGGTCGCTGAACCACCCGGCGGTGAACGAGAAGCCGGCCATGCCGATGTAGAAGGCGGTGAAGAACAGCCCGACCTGCGCCCGGGTGAGGCCCAGCTCCTGCTGGTAGAACGGGGCGAAGGTGTTGATGCCGTACTGCGCCGAGGCCCCGATGATGTGGGTGACGGTCACCAGGGCGAGGATGAACAGGGTGGAGGACGACATGATGGTGCGGGGCCAACGGGGAGGCGGCCCCTCCCGGTGCGGGTGATGGGCCTACTTGCCCGCCGCCCCCAGCTCCACCGCGGCCCGCAGCGCCAGCAGATAGCTCTGGGCGCCGAAGCCCGCGATCTGCCCCACCGCCACGCCGGAGATCAGGGAGGTGTGCCGGAACGCTTCGCGCTTGTAGATGTTGGAAAGGTGGACCTCGATGACCGGGAGGTCGCAGGCCCCCAGGGCGTCACGCACCGCGATGCTCGTATGGGTGTACGCGCCGGCGTTGATGATGACGGCGCCGAACCCCTCCGCGCCGGCTTGCTGGATCCAGGTTACCAGCTCGCCTTCATGATTGGACTGACGAGCCTCCACCGCGACCCCGAGCTCCGCGGCGAGGGCGTTCAGGCGGGCGTCGATGTCCGCCAGGGTCTCGCGGCCGTAGATCTCCGGCTCCCGGGAGCCAAGCAGGTTCAGGTTCGGTCCGTGGAGGACCAGGATCTTCGCGTCAGACATGGTTGCGCGCTCTCATGGCTCGATCACAGGCCGGACGCCAGCTCCCGGACGATCTCGTCCGCCGAGAACCACTGGAAGCGGGTGCGGCCGATGCCTTCGCACACAACGAACTTGATCTTGCCGGCATGGGACTTCTTGTCCAGGGCCATGCCGGCGACGAGGTCTTCAAGGGCGATGTCGTCCGGGATCCGCCACGGCAGGCCCGCCCTGCGCACCAGCGCCTCGATGCGGCCCAGCTCGGCGGCGCTCAGGAGTCCCTGGCCCGCGGACAGGGCCGCCGCCTGGATCATTCCGATGGCCACCGCCTCGCCGTGGAGGAAACGCTCGTAGCCGGTAAAGGCTTCGAGCGCGTGGCCGATGGTGTGGCCGAAATTCAGAACGGCCCTGCGGTCGTCCTCGCGCTCGTCCTGCTCCACCACCGCGGCCTTGATGCGGCAGGAGCCGGCGACGGCGGTCTCGACCGCCGGGGCGTCCATTCGCATCAGCGAACCCATCTCCTCTTCCAGGAACCCGAAGTACCCGGCGTCCTGGATGATGCCGTGCTTGATCACCTCGGCCATGCCGGCGGCGAATTCGCGCTCCGGCAGCGTCCGCAGCGTCTTCATGTCGATGACCACCAGCCGCGGCTGGTGGAAGGCGCCGATGAGGTTCTTGCCCTGGTGGTGGTTGACCGCGGTCTTGCCGCCCACGCTGGCGTCCACCTGCGCCAGCAGGGTCGTGGGGACCTGCACGTAGCCGATGCCGCGCAGGAACGTGGCCGCGGCGAACCCGGTCACGTCGCCGATGACCCCGCCGCCAAGAGCGATCAGCGTGGCGCTCCGGTCGAAGCGGTGCTCCACCAGCGCGTCGTAGATCAACCCCAGGGACGCTGTGTCCTTGTGGGCCTCTCCCTCCGGGATCAGCACCAGCGCGCTCTCGTAGCCCGCGGCCCGGAGAGAGTCCCGCACCTCCTCCGCGTAGAGGTCCGCAACCGCCGGGTTCGACACGATGCCGACGCGGCCGCCGATCCCCTGGGCCTTCATGAGCTCACCCACGCGCGAAAGCAGGCCTTCACCCAGCTCGATGGGATACGAACGCTGTCCGAGACTGACGGTTACGGTCTGCATAGCTGCTGTTGAATGCGCTGCGCCACTTCGTCCACGGTCAACTCATCGGCGCCCACGGTGACATGGGCTTCGGCATAGATGCTCTCCCGCTGGGCCGACAGCTCCTCGATCCGCTTGAGCCGGTCGGCACCCTGCAGCAACGGGCGGTCCTCGGCCGATCCCACCCGGCTCAGAACCGTCCGGGGCGATACCCTGAGCCAGACCAGGAGGCTCCGCTCCTTGAGCAGTTTCAGGTTGTCGGGGTCCACCACCGCGCCGCCCCCCAGGGCGACGACCTGCCCGGACCCTTCAAGCACCTGTCCGAGAGCCGCCTTCTCGCGTTCCCGGAAATAACCCTCCCCGCGGCTTGCGAAGATCTCGCGGACGGCGCGCCCCTCGGCAGCCTCGATGACCGCATCCAGATCCACGAACGACCAGCCCAGGGACCGCGCCAGCCTCTTGCCCACCACGGTCTTGCCCGCGGCCATGAAACCGGTCAGGGCGATGTTGGCGTAGTCCGTGATGACGCGGCCTCAGAGGCTCTTGATCTGGTCCAGGTAGCCGTTGTAGTTGCGACTGATTTCCGCCAGCGAGTCGCCGCCGAACTTCTCCAGGAACGCCCGCGCCAGCTCGAAGGACACGATGGTCTCGCCGATGACGGCCGCGGCTGGCGCCGAGCAGACATCGGAGCGCTCCACCGAGGCGTCCTCGGGCTGCTTGGTATCGAGATTCACCGACTGGAGCGGGCTCATGAGGGTCGAGATGGGCTTCATCGCCACCCGCACCACCAGGGGCGCGCCCGTCGTCATTCCGCCTTCCAGCCCGCCCGAGTTGTTGCTGCCGCGATAGAAGTCCGTGGGCTGCATGCGCGGCTTGGTGTCGGAGATCATGTGCTGCGGATCAAAGAATATCTCGTCGTGCACTTCGGACCCGCGGTGCATGGCAATGTCGAAGCCCCGTCCGATCTCTACGCCCTTCATGGCCTGGATGCTCATGAGGCTCTGGGCCAGGCGGCCGTCGAGCTTCCGGTCATAGTGGACGTGACTTCCCAGGCCCGGCGGGACGCCGGTGGCCACCACTTCGAAGACACCGCCCAAGGTATTGCCTTCCTTCTTGCACTCGTCGATGAGGGCGATGGCTTTCTTCTCGGCTTCCGGATCCGCCATGCGCACCGGGGAATTCTCCGCCAGTTCGTAGATCTCGTCGTAGGTCTTCCCGTCCACGTCCGCCTCGATGCCGCCCAGGGAGCGCAGGTAGCCCCGCACCTGGATCGAGAACGGCTCGATGAGCTGCTTGCAGAAGGAGCCCACCGCGACCCGTGAGACGGTCTCCCGGGCGCTGGCGCGCTCAAGGATGTTGCGGATGTCCGAGTGGCCGTACTTGAGGACGCCGGTGAGGTCCGCGTGGCCCGGACGCGGCTTCTTGACCGGGATCGCCTGACCCTCGTCCTCCGCGTACGGGGACATTTTTTTTGTCCAGTTCTTCCAGTCGCGGTTGTCAATGCCGAAGGTGACCGGCGAGCCGATGGTCTTCCCCCACCGCAACCCGGACCGCACCTGCACCTCGTCCTTCTCGATGAGCATCCGGCCGCCCCGGCCGTAGCCCTGCTGCCGCCGCCAGAGATCGTGGTTGACCTTCTCGATGTCGATGTCGAACCCCGCCGGCACGCCCTCGATGATGGTGGTGAGGCACGGGCCGTGGGACTCTCCTGCCGTGAAATAGCGCAACATGTTCCACATCTTAGCCCAAAACCGGGGCCCCGGCCAGCGCGCGCCGGACGACGGTCCTCATGAAAGGGTCCGGTAACCCTCCGACTCCCTCTCCCCCCGGGAGAGGGCCGGGGTGAGGGCTTTGCATGCAAGCACCCCGTTGGCTACGGCAAGGGAAACGGAAGAATGGGCTGGTGCGGGCGCCCTCACCCGGCCTTCGGCCACCCTCTCCCAGGGGGAGAGGGTTTCACGCCTGCCGGTCAGGTTAAACCAGCGGACAGGGGATCAGGGTGCGGTCCGGTCAGCTTTGACCGGCGGTTTCGAGCCTGAGGAGGGCGCGTTTCAGCGCGGCTTCAGCCGCCACCAGCGCTTCGTCGTCGGCGTTGTCGCGGTCCTCGAGGGTGCGCTCGGCGCGGGCGCGGGCGTTCTCGGCGCGGGCGGTGTCGATCTCGTCGGGGAACTCGGCGGCGTCGGCCAGCACGGTGACGACATTGTCCAGCACCTCCGCGTAGCCGCCGGTGAGGGTGATGACCGAGTTGGCGCCGGACTTCTTGTAGCTGAGCTGTCCGACGTCGAGGGTGGTCATCAGCGCGGCGTGGTCGGGCAGGATGCCGAGCTGGCCCAGGGGACCGGGCGCGGTCAACTCGTCCACCTGCTCCTCGAGGACCAGGCGGACCGGCGTGACGACTCTCAGTGAAATGCTGTCGGCCATGACCTACTCAGCCTGGAACCTTACTCGGCTTGGAGCCTGCGTCCCTTCTCGATGGCGCTCTCCATGGTGCCGACCATGTAGAAGGCCTGTTCCGGGAGATCGTCGTGCCGGCCCTCGCAGATGGCCCTGAAGCCCTCGATGGTGTCCTTGAGCTCGACGTACACGCCCGGCGTGCCGGTGAAGACCTCGGCAACGTGGAAGGGCTGGGAGAGGAAACGCTGCACCTTGCGGGCGCGCGACACCGTCAGCTTGTCTTCCTCGGAGAGCTCGTCCATGCCCAGGATGGCGATGATATCCTGGAGGTCCTTGTAGCGCTGGAGGATCGCCTGCACCTGCCGCGCCACCTGGTAGTGCTCGTCGCCCACCACCCGCGGGTCCAGGATCCGCGACGTGGAATCGAGGGGGTCCACCGCCGGGTAGATGCCCAGCTCGGCGATCTGCCGCGAGAGCACCGTGGTGGCGTCGAGATGAGAGAAGGTGGTGGCCGGCGCCGGGTCGGTCAGGTCGTCGGCGGGCACGTAGATGGCCTGCACCGAGGTGATGGAGCCCTTGCGCGTGGAGGTGATGCGCTCCTGCAGCTCGCCCAGGTCGGTGGACAGCGTGGGCTGGTATCCCACCGCCGAGGGCATGCGGCCCAGCAGCGTCGAGACCTCGGAGTTGGCCTGGGTGAAGCGGAAGATGTTGTCGATGAAGAGCAGGATGTCCCGGCCCTCCTCGTCACGGAAGTACTCGGCCATGGTCAGGGCCGACAACGCCACCCGGGCGCGGGCGCCCGGCGGCTCGTTCATCTGGCCATAGACCAGCGTGGTCTTGTCGAGGACGCCGGACTCCTTCATCTCCAGGTAGAGGTCGTTTCCCTCACGGGTGCGTTCGCCGACGCCGCCGAACACGGAGTAGCCGCCGTGCTTCATGGCCAGGTTGTTGATCAGCTCCATGAGGATGACGGTCTTGCCCACGCCGGCGCCGCCGAACAGGCCGACCTTCCCGCCCCGGGCGTAGGGCGCCAGCAGGTCCACCACCTTGATGCCGGTCTCGAACGCCTGGACCTCGGTCTCCTGGTCGACGAACGGCGGCGCCTCGCGGTGGATCGGGTGGCGCTGCTCGGCTTCCACCGGCGGACCCTCGTCCACGGGCTCGCCGACCACGTTCAGGATGCGTCCCAAGGTCTTGTCGCCCACGGGCACGCTGATGCCGGCGCCGGTGTCCATGGCGTCCATGCCGCGGACGAGCCCCTCGGTGGAGTCCATGGCGATGCAGCGGACGGTGTTCTCGCCCAGGTGTTGCGCCACCTCCACCACCAGGTTCCACTCCCGGTCGTCGATGGCCTCGTTGGTGACCTTGATGGCGTTGTAGATCGGCGGCAGGTGTCCGTCGGAAAACTCAACGTCGATCACCGCGCCCAGGACCTGAGTAATCTTCCCCATCTGCATAGCGTTTTCGTCCTTCCCAAAAATTCGTCAACCGAGCGCTTCCGCGGTGGAGACCACTTCCAGTAGCTCCTTGGTGATAGCCGCCTGCCGCGCCCGGTTCATCTGCAGCGTGAGGGCGCTTATGAGGTCGGAGGCGTTGTTGGTGGCGGACTCCATTGCCGTCATCCGCGCGCCGTGCTCGCCGGCGTTGGCCTCGAGAAGCGCCTGGTAGACCTGCACCTCCACGTTCTTGGGCAGCAGGTTGGAGAGCAGGTCGCCGATGCTGGGCTCGAGCAGGTACTCGGTGAGGTGCTGCTCTTCGTCCACCTGCGGCGGCGCCACCGGGATGATCCGGGCGGCCGCCGGAACCTGCGACAGCGCCGAGCGGAACTGGCTGTATACGATGTAGCCGGCGTCGGATTCGCCGTTCAGGAAGCGCCCGATGAGGCGGCCGGCCGCGACCGAGGCGAGCTCGTCCGGCGACGCGTGCCAGGTCACCGGACCATCGTCCATGGCGGCGACGCCCCGGCGGCGAAAGTACTCCGAACCCTTGCGCCCGACGAACCGAAAAGTGACCTCCTGCTCTCCACGGTCGGCGCGAAAGTTGTCGGCCAGACGGATCACGTTGCTGTTGTAGGCGCCGCACAGGCCGCGGTCGGCGGTCACGAGCAGGACGTCGACGCGCTTCTCCTCCCGCTCGATCAGCAGGGGGTGGCTGTCCTCGGATACCCTCGCCGAAAGGTTCGACAACAGCTCGCGCATCTTTTCGGCGTACGGCCGCGCTTCCACCGCGGCGTCATGCGCCCGGCGCAGCTTGGCCGCCGCCACCGCCTTCATCGCCTTGGTGATCTGCTGCGTGTTGCGGACCGAGGAGATCCGCTTCCGTATGTCCTTGAGAGAGGGCACTTACAGCTACTTACGCTTCGAACCGCTGGTTGAATTCCTGCAGCGCCTTCTCGGCCGCCGCCTTGTTGTCGTCGTCGATCTGGCCCTTCTCGACGATGGCCGGCAGCAGATCCGGGTGCTGCGACTCGACGAACTCGAACAGCTCGTTCTGGTACCGTTGCAGGTTCTCGGGCTCGATCTGGTCGACGAAGCCGTTGGTGCCGGCGTAGATGACCAGCACCTGCTTCTCGACGGGCATGGGCTGGTACTGACCCTGCTTGAGGATCTCCACCAGCCGGCTGCCGCGGGCGATCTGCCGCTGGGTGGCCGCGTCCAGGTCCGATCCGAACTGCGCGAAGGCCGCCATCTCGCGGTATTGCGCCAAGTCCAGCCGGAGCCCGCCGGCTACCTGTTTCATGGCCCGGATCTGCGCGTTGCCGCCGACGCGGGAGACCGACAGGCCCACGTTGATGGCGGGACGGACGCCCGAGTAGAACAGGTCGGACTCGAGATAGATCTGGCCGTCGGTGATGGAGATGACGTTGGTCGGGATGTAGGCGGAGACGTCACCCGCCTGGGTCTCGATGATCGGCAGGGCCGTCAGCGAGCCGCCGCCCTGCTCGTCGCTCATCTTGGCCGCGCGCTCCAGCAACCGGGAATGCAGGTAGAAGACGTCCCCCGGAAAGGCCTCGCGGCCGGGCGGGCGGCGCAGCAGCAGGGAGAGCTGCCGGTAGGCCACCGCGTGCTTGGAGAGGTCGTCGTAGATGGCCAGGGCGTGGCCGCCGTTGTCGCGGATGTGCTCGCCCATGGTGCAGCCGCTGTAGGGCGCGATGTACTGTAGAGGCGCCGACTCCGAGGCGGTGGCCGCCACCACGATGGTGTACTCCATGGCGCCGTACTGCCGGAGCTGGTCGACGACCTGGGCGACGGTGGAGCGCTTCTGGCCCACGGCGACATAGATGCAGGTCACGTCGCCGCCCTTCTGGTTGATGATGGTGTCGATGCAGACCGCGGTCTTGCCGGTCTGGCGGTCGCCGATGATCAGCTCCCGCTGGCCGCGGCCGATGGGGATCATGGAGTCAATGGCCTTGAGACCGGTCTGGAGCGGCTGCATCACCGGTTGGCGCTGGACGATGCCCGGGGCCTTGAGCTCGATCCGGCGGCGCTCCGTGGTCTCGATGGGGCCGCGGCCGTCGATGGGCTCGCCGAGCGGGTTCACGACCCGGCCTCTCAGCGCGTCGCCTACCGGGACCTCGACGATGCGGCCGGTGCGGTTGACGCGGTCGCCTTCCTTGATGAGGTGCGACTCGCCGAACAGGGCCGCGCCGACGTTGTCCTCCTCGAGGTTGAGCGCCATGCCGAACACGTCGTTGGGGAACTCCAGGAGCTCTCCGGCGGCGGCGTTGTCCAGGCCGTAGATGCGGGCGATACCGTCGCCCGTGGACAGGACGGTGCCGATCTCCTCGACCGTTACGCCCTTGTCGTAGTCCTCGATCTGCTTCTTGATGATGCTGGTAATTTCGGCGGTGCCGATCTCCATGGCTCGCTCCCTTGGATGTGTGCCGTATCCACACACGGGCGGGTTCGAAACCCGCCCTACACGTACCGTTCTCGCGCCTGCTCCCTAGTATGTCCGCTCGAAGCTCTTCCTGAGAGTTTGAAGCTGCGTGCGCACGCTGCCGTCGTAGACCTTGCCGCCGACCTCGACGACGATGCCGCCGATGATGCCGGGGTCCACCTCCTCTGTGAGCATCGCGGTCCTGCCGGTCATTTCACCCACCACCGCGACAAGGCTGTTCCGCTGTTCCTCGCCCAGGGGTTGGGACACCGTGACCTTGACGTTCACACGCCCCGCCGCATCGTCCAGCAGCCGGTGGTAGTGATTCACGATGGAGGACAACCCGTCCAGGCGGTCCCGAGCGACCAGCAGCGAGAGGAAGTTGGTGGCCAGGTCCGAGAGTCCCAGGTGGCCCGCCACCTCCACCACGATGTCCTTCCGGCGGTCTTGGTCGAAGGCGGGGTTTCCCAGCACCTTCTTCAGGTCGGGATCCTCGTATGCCTCGAGGAAGCCGTCCACCTCGGCGCCGATGGCCTCCTCACGGCCGGCGGCGAGCTCGAACACGGCTCTTGCATAACGGCGGCTCAGCTTTCCTTCGATCATCGGTTACAAACCCGGAAACAGGCGGGTTTCAAATCCGCCCCGACACCTGCTGCCGTGAACCCCGCACATCATGCCAACCATCGTTGCGTTCCCGTCGACGCGAAGCGTCAGAGATCCTGAATCTGCCGCGAGAAATTCTCGACCATGCGGTCCTGATCGGCGGCCGCCATGTGCTGTTGGATCACCCGCTCGGCGGCAGCCTCCGCCAGCAACGCCATCTCTCCGCGGATCTGCTGCCGCGCCATCTTCACTTCCTGATCGGCCAGGAAGTCCGCGTCGGCTTTCAGCTTGGTCGCCGACTCCTCCGCCTCGGCCACGATCCGGGAGCGTTCCCGCTCGCCCTCGGCTCTCAGCCCCTGCCGGATCCGCTCGCACTCATTGTCGAGAACTTCGAGCAATTCCCGGTACTTGCGAACATACCCCTCGGCTTCCCCCTTGGCCTCCTGGGCGGTGGCCACGGCTTCGATGAGTCCCTCCCGGCGCTGCTCAAGGTGCTTCTTGATCAGCGGAAGGCCGAAGCGTTTCACCAGGTAGGCGAAAATGAGGAAGTTGATGAGCGGAAACAGCAACTCCGTAATGGACGGAGTATGGGTTCCGCCCGCGGTCGCGGCCCAGGCCGTGGACACGAAGATGTCGGTCAAAAGGGTCATGTCAGCTTCCGGCCCAAAACCTTCTCCGCCATCTGCTGCGCAAGGACCTCGGCATTGGTCGAGGCCACCCGGCGCGCCGCTTCCATCTCCTTCTGGACCTCTTCCCGGATCTCCTGGATCTTTTGGGTGGCGGCGTCACGCCCCTGGGAGAGGATCACGTTGCGGGCCTTGGCGGCCTCTTCCCGGATCTCGCTCTTGATGGCTTCCCCTTCGGCGCGCGCCTTGGCGATGGCGGCGTCGTACCGCTCCTGCAGCTCTTTTCCTTCCTCGGTCATGGAGCGTGCTTCGGCGTGGGCGCCCTCGGTGCGGCGCTCCCGTTCCGCCATCAAACGTCCGACCGGCCCGAACAGCACCCGACGCAGGATGCCGAAAAGGATCAGGAACAGGACAATTTGGACCACCAAGGAAAAGTCTATGCTGATCATGCTTCGGGTTCGTTGCTGAAGACACCGGACTCGGACGGCGAGCCCCGGTCAAGGAAGATACGGAGTGGCGTGAACCGTCTGAGGAAAGGCAAACCTCTTTCAACTGCCGACCACGGAGGGTCTATAGCATCCGCACCTGTGCTTGTCAAAGAGAGGGACGAAGAAGCGCGGGGGAGCGCAAAGGCGCCATCTCACGTCTATGCGTTTCCCATCATCATGCTGGTGATGCGCTCAAGATCGTCCTGCGAATAGTACTCGATTTCCAGCTTCCCCTTGTCGCCGCTGGCCCTGTGCATGAGCCTCACCCGGGTGCCGAGACGGCGCTGCAACGTTTCAACCAGGTTCGACAGGTCGGGATCCAACCGATCGCTCGACTTGATGCGCCGCGGCTTGTTCAATCGCCGGACCAGGGCCTCGGTATCGCGCGTCGAAAGGTCCTTGCCCATGACCTCGCGCGCAGCCGCCGGCAGCATCGACTTGTCGTTGAGCCCCAGGAGCGCTCGGGCCTGCCCGGCGACCAGCTTGCCGACGGCGACGTGTTCCTTGATCTGGTCGGGCAGGGACAGGAGTCTCAGGGAGTTGGCGACCGCCGACCGGCTCCGGCCCACCTTCTCGGCCACCTGTTCCTGGGTCAGGTGGAACTGCTCCTGAAGCTCGGCGAACGCGGCCGCCTCCTCGATGGGGTTCAGGTCCTCGCGCTGGAGGTTCTCGATCAGGGCCAGCAGCAACGAGTTCGGGTCGGGCGTTTCATGAATAATAATAGGTACTTCCGAGAGCCCAAGCCTGCGCGCGGCGCGCAGCCGGCGCTCTCCGGCGATCAACTCGTAACCGGTGGCCGTGGTCCGGACGACCAGCGGCTGAAGCATGCCGCTGGCCTCGATGGAGCTTGCCAGCTCGTCGATCTTCTCATCGTCGAAGACCTGCCGTGGCTGGTTCGGGTTCGGGACGATCAACGAAGGATGGACCGACGTGGGGGCGGTCTCCTCATGGGAATCCTCCACCACGGGTTCGCTCCCCGGGAGCAGGGCATCCAGACCCCGGCCCAGTCTATTCTTCTGCATGGCTTGACTCCTTTCGGCCCATCAACTCCGCCGCGAGGTTGAGGTAGCTCTGGGCTCCCGTGGAGCGGGCATCGTAGAGCAGCGCCGGCCTTCCGTGGCTGGGACTCTCGCTCAGGCGAACGTTTCGGGGGATGACGGTCTCGAAGACGGCTTCGGGGAAATGGCCGCGAACGTCTTCAGCCACCTGGGCGGAGAGATTGCTGCGGCCGTCGTACATGCAAAGGACCACCCCCTCGAACCTGAGATGTTGATTGTAGGAGGCCTGGACACGATTCATGGTCTCCAGCACCGCGGTGAGGCCCTCAAGAGCGTAGTACTCGCACTGAAGCGGCACCAGCAGGGAATCGGCCGCCGCCAACGCATTGAGAGTGAGCAGGCCCAGGGAAGGGGGGCAATCCAGCAGGATGTAGTCGAACCGGTACCGCACCGTCTCCAGCGCTTGTCTCAAGCGCCCGATGCGGTTCTCCATGTCGATCATGTGAATTTCGGCGCTGACGAGGTCGCGGTTGGCGGGCAAGAGGAACAGCGTGGGCATCTCCGTGGCACACAGCGCCTCGGTAACAAAACAGTTCTCGAGCATCACGTCGTAGATGCTCTTGTTCAGAGACCTCGGGTCGACCCCGAAGCCGGTCGTGCTATTGCCCTGCGGGTCCATGTCCACGATCAGGGTCCTCTTCGCCGCGTCGGCCAGGGACGCGCCGAGATTCACCGCCGTGGTGGTCTTCCCGACCCCTCCCTTCTGATTGGCTATGGCGATGATTTGGCCCAAAAGTCTTTTATTTTCAACAGGTTACGAAATGGATGCCGTTACTGTTTCTTAGCATTTCCGAACACGGAAAGGAAGGCCGATGTTTCACGTGAAACATGAGCCGGCTGTTGTGACACGCGGCCAGGGCCGCTGAAAATACCGCTAAGTCTTGCGGAAAGTCAGCACGGTCCTTTGTTCTCCCCCGAACGGGAGCTTGAAGTGGCTGTTGTCCCCTTCGGTGAGTCCATAACCGCGGATGCACGCTCGGAGTTCTTCCAATAAGGTCATCCCCTTCGGTCCTTGCATGACTACGGCCATGCCGTCCGAACTCAGAAGACCCGCACTGGCCTTCAGAAACCCGGGAATATCCGAAAATCCGCGGGTAACCGTCTCCGCCATGGATGGCAACGGTTCCGCGGACAGATCCTCCACGCGCTTCTCGATGACATGCACGTCCGCAAGCCGCAACTCCCGGGCCACTTGTCTTAAAAAGTTCGCGCGCTTACGGCGCGGCTCCACGAGATGGACGGGTTTGCCGGGGAGCGCGAGCTTGATGGGAATACCCGGAAAGCCCGCACCGCTGCCGACGTCCAGTACCCCTCCCTCGCCGCTCAGGAAAGGAACGACGGAAAACGAATCGATAAAGTGGCGACGGACGACGAGCTCGGGGTCCCGGATGGCGGTGAGGTTCAGGCGCCGGTTCCAGAACGCGAGAAGGTCGAGATACTGGCTGAAGGCGCCTATTTGATATGAGGAGAGCTTGACGCCAAAAGCCCTGGCGCCGGCGATGAGGAGTTGCTCGTTCTTAGTGTCCGTGTGGCACCTTCCGGGAAACCTGCACGAAGGCGGGCCCGTAACCTCAGCCCGCCTTCATCTTGTACACGTAAAGGGAAAGCACCGAGATGGCGGCCGGCGTCACGCCCGAAATCCTGTAGGCTTGCCCCAGCGACCGCGGCCGCACATGGGTCAACTTTTCCTTTATTTCACGGGAAAGTCCGTTGATCTTGCCGTAGTCCAGGTCGTCGGGGAGTGATACGTTCTCCATTTTCTGGAAGCGCTTGAGACCCTGGGCCTGCCGCTCCACGTAGCCGCTGTACTTGACCGACACCTCCGCCTGCAAGGCCACGTCGGCCGGCACATCGGCCAACTCGGGACAGAAAACCGCCAAATCCCCGAATGCTATCTCGGGACGCCGCAGCAGTTGGGCCAGGGATGTGATGTTCCGGATAGCCGCGGTCTTCATGGCGTCGAGCCGGGCTTGGACCGATCGCGACGGATTGATGCGCGTGTTCTCGAATTTTTCGGCGAGCTCGTTGATCCGATCCTGCTTCTCGGCGGTCCGCGCATGGGCTTCCGGAGTAGCGAGGCCTATCCGGTAGCCCAGTTCCGTGAGGCGTAGATCGGCGTTGTCCTCCCGCAGCAGCAAGCGGTACTCGGCGCGGGACGTAAACATCCGGTAGGGCTCGCCGTCCGTTCCCTTGGTTACCAAATCATCAATCAATACGCCGATGTATGCCTGGTCCCGGGACAGGACGAGGGGCTCTTCCCCGCGGATGCTCAGGACCGCATTGATGGCGGCCATAAGGCCCTGGCTCGCGGCCTCTTCATATCCCGTCGTTCCGTTGATCTGGCCGGCCAAGTAGAGACCGTCGATGGCCTTCGTCTCCAGCGTCGACTTGAGCTGCGTCGGCTCCACGTAGTCATACTCGATGGCGTAGCCGGGCCTCATAATCTCGGCTTCTTCCAGACCTTCGATGCTGTGAACGAGGTCAACCTGGACATCGAGCGGCAGACTCGTGGAGATGCCGTTGGGGTAGACCTCGACCGTGTCGTATCCCTCGGGCTCGAGAAAAATCTGGTGCCGCTGCTTGTCCGCGAACCGCACCACCTTGTCCTCGATGGACGGACAATAGCGGGGACCGCGGCTCTTGATGACCCCGGAGTACATGGGCGAGCGGTGAATGGCCGCCTGAATGATCTCGTGGGTCCCGGGGTTCGTATAGGTGATGTGACAGGGGATCTGCCGCTGTTCGATTCGCGCCGTTCCGAATGAGAACGGGATCGGGTTCTCATCGCCGTACTGAACCGAAAGCCTCGAATAATCAATGGTATGGGCGTTCAACCGCGGACACGTCCCGGTCTTCAGGCGGCCCAACCGAAGGCCCAGTGCGCTCAACGAGCCGCTCAGGCCCTGGGCCGCGAAATCCCCGGCGCGGCCGGCGGAGAAATTGCGGTCGCCCACGTGGATGACGCCCTGGAGAAACGTCCCGGTCGTCAGAATGGTCTTTTTCGCCTCGAATACTTCCCCGATCTGGGTTTCGACACCCATGACCCGGCCGTCACGGCACACGAGCGCTTCAACACTACCCTGCTTGAGGGTCAGATTCTCGCAATTCTCCACCACCTTCTTCATCCGCTGACGGTAAAGCGCCTTGTCCGCCTGAGCCCGAGACGCCCTGACGGCCGGACCCTTCTTCGTATTCAACATGCGAAACTGGATCCCGGTCTCGTCGATGGCCCGGGCCATCTCGCCGCCAAGGGCGTCGATCTCCTTGACCAGATGCCCTTTCCCGATGCCGCCAATGGCCGGATTGCACGACATCTGACCGATGTGATCGAGGTTCAGCGTAAGCATCAACGTCTCGAAACCCATGCGGGCGGCCGCCAAAGAGGCTTCGATGCCCGCGTGCCCGGCCCCGACAACGATGATGTCGTAGACCTTCCCTTTCCGTATGTCCGACTGTTTCACGTGAAACATCCTTCTCTGACTTTCCAATCAGGACCAGTGTCCTGTCCCACGCAATACTCTACCAATCTGCTGGTCTTTCTTGTCGTCGGCTACGTTGCTCTTCCTCGCGTGGTGCCTGCCACTGCTCGTCATCGCGCCTTGCCGACAACAAGAAATCCTGCGCACCTTGGTAGAGTATTACGTGGGACAGGACACTGGATTGTGCCAAATTTCCCGGCGAACCTCCATGCGCCACGCCGAATAAGATGGTTGCCGTCTCCTTACTTCCCGATGCAGAACTGGGAAAAAATCCGATCCAGAATGTCGTCGTTGGTCACGGTGCCGATTATCTCTTCCAGGCTGTCACGGGCCTCCTGCAAGTCCACGGCGACGATATCCGGTGGCATACCCTGATCGACGGCGTGATGAACCTCCACCAGGCTGGCCCGAGCCCGCTCCAGGGCAGCCTTGTGGCGAACATTGGTGACGACCACCTCCGGCTCTTCCGCGGAATCCAGAAAGCACTCACGGAGGGCGTCCTTCAACATGCCCAGCCCCTGCCCGGTCAGTGCGGAGACCTCAACCTGCCGTAGATCGGTCAAGTGCCTTGAAACGGTCGACCCGTCGAGCTTCCGCGGCAGATCGGACTTGTTGATGACCACCAGCCCCGGCCTTTCGCGAACCCTCTCAATCACATCCAGGTCTTCCGCGGCAAGCGGCGAGGAGCCATCGACCACCAGCATGCACCCCTGGCTCTCCTCCAGCCTCTTGAGCGTTACGTCGATGCCGATTTGCTCCACGCCTTCGGTCCTGTCCCTGATGCCGGCGGTGTCCCACAGCACCACGGGCAAACCGTTGAGGTTCATGGTTTCCTCGATGAAGTCCCGGGTAGTCCCGGGGGTCGCCGTGACAATCGCCCGATCCACACCGAGCAGCGCGTTCAACAGGCTCGATTTGCCGACATTCGGCCGCCCGACGATGCACACGCGCACGCCCTCGCGAATCAGGCGCCCCCATTCGTAGCTGTCCACGAGAGCGGAGATCCGGTCAACGACGCCGGCGACCTTGCGGCTCAACTCCTGACGCTGGAGCAGCTCGATCTCTTCCTCCGGAAAGTCGATGGCGGCCTCCACTTGCACCAGAGTATCCACCAACTCTTCCCGCAACCCCTGGACCTCCTGCGACAACCCGCCTTCCATCTGGCCCAACGCCACACCGGCGGCCTTGTCCGTGCGCGACCGGATCAGATCCAGCACCGCCTCGGCTTGAGCCAAATCCAACCGCCCATTCAAAAACGCTCTCTTGGTGAACTCGCCAGGTTCCGCGTGCCGGGCGCCACATGCAAGCGCCAGACCGAGCACCTGACGCACGACGACGGGACCTCCGTGGCAGTGGATCTCCACGGTATCCTCACCCGTGTAGCTCCTGGGTTCCTGCAGGAAGGCGAACATGACCTCGTCAACCACCGACCCGCCATCGGGATCGCAGACCTTCCCGTAGTACAACCGGTGCGATTCCCAGTCGACGTCCCCGCGGGAGAGGATCTCCGTGCCGATTCGCCTGGCATCGGGACCGCTCAATCGCACCACGGCCACACCCCCTTCACCCGGGGGCGTCGCGACCGCCGCTATCGTGTCTGCCTGGTACATGTGTCCTCGGCCTCGACCGTGTCGTCGCCCGTTGACGGCCATTATATCCTATCCGTCCGCGTCTTGCGTCCGGCCCGGCCAACCTCGAACGGTCGTCAAGGAGCGTATTCGCCTCCTGTGGAAAACTGTGTTAAATACCCGATTCGGATAGGAATGCCATGAGCCAAACCACCGACGACCTGAGAATCGAAACCTTGCGCCCGCTGTTGCCGCCGATGATCCTGGTGAACGAAGAATTGCCGATTACCGAGCAGGCCACCGCCACGGTCACCAAGGCGCGCCAAGAGATCGAGGCGATACTGGAAGGCCGCGACCGACGGCTGCTGGTGATCTCCGGCCCGTGCTCCATTCACGATTCAGACGCGGCCCTCGACTACGCCAGCCGCTTGAAAAAGGAAGCCGACCGCCTGGCCGAGGACCTGCTGATCATCATGCGCGTCTACTTCGAGAAGCCACGCACGACCGTCGGCTGGAAGGGCCTGATCAACGACCCAGACCTCGACGGCGGGTTCAACATCAACAAGGGGCTGCGGCTCGCGCGGGGCCTGCTACTGGAGCTGGCCAACATGGGCCTGCCCGCGGGGTCCGAGTTCCTGGACACCATCACTCCGCAGTTCACTGCCGACCTGGTCTCATGGGGCGCCATCGGCGCGCGCACGGCCGAGAGCCAGGTGCACCGGGAACTGGCCTCCGGACTGTCCATGCCCGTCGGGTTCAAGAACGGCACCGGCGGCTCGATCCAAATCGCCATCGACGGCGTGCGCGCCGCGCGACACCCACACCATTTCCTCGGCGTCACCCATCAGGGTATCGCCGCGGTGATCTCGACATCGGGAAACGAGAGCTGCCACGTCATCCTTAGAGGTTCCAACGGCGGCTGCAACTTCGACCGCACCGTGGTGGACGAAACCGCGCAGACGCTCCACGACGCCAACCTTCCGCATCGCGTGCTCGTCGACTGCAGCCACGGCAACAGCCAGAAAGACTACACGCGCCAACCCCAAGTCTGCATCGACGTCTGCGAGCAAGTAGCCTCCGGTTCGGACAACATCTGCGGTGTCATGATGGAGAGCCACCTGGTGGCGGGGCGCCAGGACATCAAGCCCGACACGCCTCTTACCTACGGCCAGAGCGTCACCGACGCCTGCATCGACTGGGAAACCACCGTCCCCATGCTGGAAGATCTGGCCCAGGCCTCGGCGCAGCGGCGCTCCTGAACCGGCCGAATCTGTGGGTTGCAATCTTAGGAGTTCTCTACGCCCTCGAGGGCAACCTCATCGAGACCCAGCGATTCAAGCACGGGACCGAAGTAACCGGCGAAGCTGCCCGTCACGGAACCGTCGACGATCAGACGCCGGCCGTCACCGCAATGGATAACGAGGGCATCCGCCAGCGGGCGTGACAAACGGCTGAAACGAACCTCGTCTTTCAGGTAGGTTCTCGACTCGCCGTCGTCGAGTGAGAGCTCCTCCTTCGGAACCTCCCCTACAACGACGCGGTCGGCAAACAGGAGCACCCAGCGCGCCCGCGCGTTGCCGGAAGACGCCGCGAACACCGCGACGGCCGGGGTACGAACGTCCGAAGTAGCCACGCGGCCTGCCGGCGCGGGGTGTTCCCGGTCGCCGATCTGCCGCAGGATAGCCGGCGCCGACCTTGGCGGGATGGTCGACAGCCTCCCGTGCTCCAAGCGATCACGCAGCCGCGACTCCACCGCCTTCAGGTATCCCGACCAGAGCGCAGTGACCTGCTTGCGCTCCGGGAGCAGCACCGAAGCATTGAACAGCACCATATGGTCGTGTTCGACCGGCCAGTCCGCCGCGGCCTTCGCCGCCAGTAGATCGACGAAGGACGCGATCAGTGGTTCAGCCAAGGGGGCTCCGACCAGATCGCGTGGCGGCTCGATCAAGCGTTGCTCACTTACCCCAATGCGGCCGGATTCGGGGTCGCCATCGTCGAAGACGATCGGCATCGCCTTCTCCAGCAGCGCGCGTTTCACGCCGGCATCACCGATACGCTTGCGCGCCGCCACGGCGAACGCGCTGCCTTCGATCGCCTGCCGTGCTTCCCCGACGTCGAGTCGACACCAGTCGCGGGCAAGCATCGCGAGCTGAATGAATCCCTCCTCGATGCGTATCTCCTCGCGGCTGCCGGCATCGACGAGATCAACCTGAAGACCTATCGACAGCGCCTTCTCCGTTTCCTCTATCGCCTGGCTGGCCTTCGGCTCATTCAATCCACGCATGTCCCGCAGGATCGCGCCGAGACACTCGGCAATCGCCTGGCGTTGCGCGGGGCGCAGGGACGCGAAGTCGATGGGCGGCGTCAGGATGGAGTCCGGTTCACCGTCGTCGGCAAGCGCGCGCAGCAGCGTCAACTTGGCGAATTCGTCCGGAATCTGCGCGCGCAGAATGCGGTCCAGCAGGAGCTTGCGGTTATGGTCGATGCCCGGGACCAGATTGTGAATGCGAAGCGCCTCGACGAGCCCCAACCAGTCGGCGCTCCGATACGTGCGGCGCGGATCGTATGCGCCCGCCACGTGCAGATAGACCAGCGCGACGGAACCTTCCAGGAGTTCCTTCAGCCAAGCCTCGGCGTACGTTTTAGCGACGTGTTTGCCGACTCGCGAAAATGCCTCCGAGGCGAGAACCGACGCCACCAGTGTAACCGGATTCGCACCGAGGGCAACGCGAGCGGCCAGCGTCGCACCGCGCACATAATGCTGCCAAGGGGTGTACATCCGGTAGACGTGGCGAACCTTCTGCACCCGTTCGAGCCACACCACGACTTCCCTTACGCTCCACCCCGTGACGTTGACGACCGGCACCTGCTGCGCCACCTGGAGGAGGTCGCCGATCACAGACCGTGCGGCCAACGCGATGTCGCCGATGCGCGCATCGAGTTCCGCCTTCTCGGCATCCTTCCCGTACAGCCGGGCGACTTCCTTCACACCGTCGCGCAGTTCCTCGAAAATGGCGCGGCCGTCGATGCCCTTGATCTCTCCGTCCCCTTGCTTCACGTAGCGCCGGTCGCGGATGCCGTCCCAGACGCGGTCGCAGCGGGCCTGGATCATTCTCCCGAGTTGAGCGTCCAGCTCCGACGGCGGCCCGTCCGCTTCGGGGCCGTGCGACCGGTGGAGCACGCTCCAGGCCTGCTCCACCGGCGACACGCCCTCTGCGAGCCAACGCGTCTCAACCTCTCTCAGGTCGCGCTCACGCAACTCATCAATGTGCCGCTCGACCTCCGCGACGAGCCCTCGGTCAACGGCTGAGGATCGCACGAGGCCCGCCGCGAAACCGAACGCACCGGCGCCGAGCAGGATGAGCGCGATCCCCACTTCTACCGAGAGCAGAAAGAAGAGAGAGACCCCGGAGACCGTGACGCCGCATCCTGCGAGCAACCAGCCCACGGACGCGCTCATTCGGATCAGTCGCACGTCACCATCCTTACGAGCCTGTCCGAGTATTCCCAGGGGGCAGCGGAAGGGGTCCTTCGACTTCGCTTCGCTACGCTCAGGACGAACGGAGGAAAGCAATCACAACCGTCCGTCCTGAGCCCTTCGTCAGGCTCACGGCAGGCTTCGCGACGCGAAGCGTCGCGAAGTCGAAGGACAGTTCGATTGCTCGGACAAGCTCCTAGAGATCCACGGCCCGCCCTTGCTCCGACGACTCCGCGATGGCGTCGACGAGCCGGTGCAGGTCCACGGCCGTGTTGAAGTCGGGTTCGCAGCCCGTGCCGTTGCGGATGGCCTCGGCGAACCTCACGTACATCTCGCCGACGTTCCTCGGCTCCTTCTCCGGCGTTTCCGGCGGCGCATTTACGTACTCGGACGGCACCGGCAGGTCCTCGAAACCGTTACCCCCGGCCTTGGCTCCGCGCAGGCGGACCACCTCGATCTGCGGCGTGTTTTCGGACGTGGCCACCAGAGTACCCTCACGGCCGTAGATCTCCATGCCGTATCCGTACGCTTTCAAGGGTACGGCGGCGACATAGACCGCGGCCACGGCGCCGTTGGCCAGCCGGCCGCTCACCAGCACGTTGTCCGGGGCAGTGACGTCCACGTGGCGTTGCGTGTCGGTCTCGAGCCACTGGCGTGCCTGGGTGCTCACCACCGCCGAAACGGAAGCGAAGTCCCCTACGATGAAACGGAGTGCATCGATGGTATGGCCGCATGGGATGGTCAAGGTGTGGGCCCCCAGGGAGCCGTCCCTTTGCCACGTCCTGTCCGAAGGCCGTCGCAGCACGCCGCCCCGCGCCACGCTCACGTGGCAGGCCATGATCTCGCCCACGTAGCCATCCGCCACGAGGTCCCTGGCGTAGACGACGGCCGGGTTGGCCCTGGCCTGGAGACCTACCATGTGCGTGAGCCCCCGGGCCTCGGCCAGGTCGCGCATCTCCACGGCCTCCGCCGTTGTCTTCCCCAGCGGCCACTCGGTGAACACGTGCTTGCCCGCCTTGAGCGCATCCATGGTGACCTGGTAGTGGGCCGGCACCCGCAGCAACACCGCTACCGCTTCGATGTCGGGACAAGCCAGCATCTCGCGATAGTCGTCGAACGCCATCTTCGCGCCGTACTTCGCGGCCGACGCCTCGGCACTCTCCTTGCGGGTGGTGCACACCGCCGTCAACTCGACATGGCGGCTCGGCACGATGGCGGGCAAGTGGCCCCTCGGACCCCATCCGCGGGTGGGATTGGCGCCGATTACGCCCAGTTTGATCTTTTCTGCCATGTTTCTTCTTTCTGCCTAAGTCGTTAGTTTACATGTAGAAATTACAGTCCAAGATCCGACCCTACCCTTCAAGCAGCGGCTTGAGCCCCTCCCAGTCCGTCACCGGCGGCGCGCAGGTGAAATTCCGGCACACGTAGACCGTGGGCTTGCCGCCGACCTGCGATTTCCCTTCCAGCAGCGGGGAGATTTCCTCCAGCCTTGCGTCCGGGCTGACCCACTGAAGCGTCTTGTTGGGCAGGTAGCTGTCCTGTACCTGCTGCACGATGCCGCGCGCATCCGGGTCATCCCTTCCCGCCACCATGACGATCTCCGCGGGCTTCGACAGGTGGAAGTCCAGCGCCCCCAGCATGGTGGCCAGACCGAACGGCTCCCTCGCCATGTTGTCGTAGTGAAGGCGCAGCACCTTCTCCGCGCGCTCCAGCAGGTCCTGCTCTCCGGTGTAGTGGTGGAGCCGCACGAGCACCAGCGCCGCCACCGAGTTGCCCGACGGGATGGAGTGGTCGAACCCGGGCTTGGTGCGGCTGATGAGCTGCTCGTGGGACTTGCCGGTATAGAAGAACCCGCCGTTCGTCTCGTCCCAGAACTCGCTCACCATGGTCCGCGCCAGGGCCTTGGCCCGCTCCAGCAGCTCGGCCTCGTGGGTCGCCTCGAACAGGTCCAGCAGGCCGGCGATCAGGAAGGCGTAGTCGTCCAGGTAACCCAGCAGCTTGGCCTGCCCGTCCTTGTAGGTGTGCAGCAGCAGCCCCTTGTCGAACATCCGCGTGAAGATGAAATCCACGGTCCGGGCGCCGGCCTCCCGGATGCGTGCATCGCCGGTGATGGCGTAGGCCGCGGCCACGCCCGACAGCATCAGGCCGTTCCAGGAGACGATGACCTTCTCGTCGCGAAAGGGCTTGATCCGCGTCTCGCGCTCCTCGAAGAGACGCGCCCGGGCGCCGGCCAGCACGCTCTCGATCTCTCCCTCGTCCTTCTTGAAATACTTGGCCGCCTGCTCCACCGTCAGGATGGGGTGCAGGATGTTCTTGCCCTCGAAGTTGCCGAGATCCGAGACATCGTAGAAACGGCAGAAGATCTCGCCGTGCTCCTTGCCGAGGAGTTCCAGGACCTGCTCCCGGGTCCACACGAAGAACTTGCCTTCCTCCCCCTCGCTGTCCGCGTCCTGGGCGGAGTAGAAGCCGCCCTCGGGCTGGCACATCTCGCGCAGCACGTACTCCAGGGTCTCCTCGACGATGCGCTTGAAGAATCCGTCCTTGGTGATCCGGTACGCCTCGGCGTAGACCTGCGCGAGCTGGCCGTTGTCGTAGAGCATCTTCTCGAAGTGGGGCACGAGCCATTTGTCGTCCACGGAGTACCGGTGGAAGCCGCCGCCGAGCTGGTCGTACATACCCCCCTCGGCCATCTTCCGAAGCGTCTCGGTGATCATCTCCAGGTAGCGCCGGTTCCCCGACAGGCGGTAGGCGCGCAGGAACATGTTGAACACCCCGGCGTTGGGAAACTTGGGCGCCCGGCCGAAGCCGCCGTGGGTTGCGTCGTAGGCCGGCGCCAAGCCCTCCGCCCCGCGGGTGACGACCTCCACGCTCAGCTCGCCGCCGGTCAGGTTCAGCACGCTCATGCGGTCCAGCGCCGCCACGATCTGGTCGACGTTCCTGGCGACGTCCTGCGGCTTGTTTCGGTAGGCATCCACCACCGCCTTGAGCACCCGCGGAAAGCCCGGCATGCCGTGCCGGTCCTCGGGCGGGTAGTAGGTGCCGCCGAAGAAGGGCTTCCCCTCCGGGGTCAGGAACACGGTCATGGGCCAGCCGCCCCGCTTGATGAGCAACTGGACGGCGTTCATGTAGATCTCGTCCAGGTCCGGCCGCTCCTCCCGGTCCACCTTGATGCTGACGAAGTTCTCGTTCATCAGCGCGGCGATGGCCTCGTCCTCGAAAGACTCGTGCTCCATCACGTGGCACCAGTGGCAGGCGGAGTAGCCGATGCTCAGGAGGACCGGCTTGTCTTCCGCCCGGGCTTTCGCGAACGCCTCCTCTCCCCAGGGGTACCAGTCCACCGGATTGCCGGCGTGCTGCAGCAGGTACGGGCTCGTCTCGTTGGCCAGGCGGTTCATCGACATCGTCTCCTATCGTAAGGTACGCGCCGTCCCACCCCCTCTCCCTCCGGGAGAGGGCCGGGGTGAGGGCGCCTCGGGCCATGCAGCCCATCTGCAACACTAGTACTTCCGCACCACTGCGACCACCACACCGCGGATCTCCACCTCTTCCTCCGCGGCCACGATGGGGGCGAGCCCTTCCTCGGCGGAACTTAGCACCACTTTCCCGTCCCAGCGGTGGTACCGCCTGACCGAGGGCTCACCCCGGACCAGCGCCACCACCGTGTCGCCTTCTCGCGCCGCGGGCGTCGACCGCGCCAGGACGAGGTCGCCGTCGCGGAGCTGCTCCCCGGCCATGGAGTCGCCGCGGACCCGCAGGGCGAACGTGCCGGGGCTTCGCAACAGCTCCCCGGGCGTGCCGGAGGCGGCGTCCGGCTCTACCGGTTCGAGGACCCGCTCTTGACGCCTGGTGACGGTCATCGGATCATCCCGGCGCCTCCAGCCTATCAGCCTTCGGAATCCATAGCACCCTTGGCGACGTCGACCATGGCCTGGGCCTTGAGGGCGTTGGCGTCGCCGGCGCCGTAGAACTTGCCGAGGTAGGCCGCCACCTTGCGCAGCACCTCGTGGTGCGCCGCGGCACACGCGGCGCGCGCATCGGACGACAGCTCGTTGAACTCCCGCTCGATGTTGCCCAGCCACCCCGGCAGGTACTCGGTCTCGATGTCCTCGCCGGTGTAGAGGTAGCCTTCCAGCGAACCCACCCTGGCCGCCAGGCCGTAGACCTGTTTGATGTCGGCTGCATCCATGATCGCGTCCTCCCTTGATCGTTAAACGAGCGGCGGGGCAGGGGCTTCCGGCTTCTCTACGGCGCCTCCGTAACCCCCGCGCGACGGTTCTTCTGGTACTTCTTCACCGCCGAATTGTGCTCCCGGAGGCTCTCGGAGAAGTGGTGGCTGCCGTCGTTCCTGGACACGAAGTACAGGTAGCCGACATCCGCCGGGAACAGGGCCGCCTTCATCGCGGCCAGTCCGGGATTGGCGATGGGCCCCGGGGGCAGGCCGTCGATCCTGTAGGTATTGTAGGGGCCAGGGGTTCGGAGATCCTCCCGCGTCAGGTCGCCGTTGAAGTCCTCCAGACCGTAGATGACCGTCGGATCGCTCTGAAGCCGCATGCCTCGCTTCAAGCGGTTGTGGAAGACGGCGGAGACCATCGGCATCTCGTCCACGGGGCCGCCTTCCTTCTCGATGATCGACGCCAGGGTTACCAGCTCATGCCGCGTCATGCCGAGCTTGTTGGCGCGCGCTTCCATGTCGGGAGTGAACGTGTCCTTGAACTGGACGAACATCGTCTTAACGATCTCTTCTTCGGTGGCCCGCGCCCGGAAATTATAGGTGCTGGGGAAGAGATAGCCCTCCACGCTCTCGGCTCCAAGGGCGCCGAGGACGGCGGCGTCGCCCACCGCCTCGGCGAACCTCTCCGGCGTCGCAAGCCCCTCGTCCTCGAGGAGCCGGCCGATCTGCCGGACCGTGAAGCCTTCGGGGATCGTGACCTTGTAGACCACGGTCCTGCCGCGGACGAGGCCGTCGAGCACCGACCGGGGCGACACTGCTCCATCGAAACGGTAGAGGCCGCGATGAACCCTGGTGTCGAGTCCGTTGAGCCAGGCCCACAACACGAACAGGCGGGGTTGGGAGACTACGCCCTTGTCCGCGAGCTCCCGGGCCACCGCCGAAAACGTGTCGCCGCGCCGGATCTCGATCTCGGCTACCGACGAACGGCCGTGATAGGGGGTCAGGAGAAACGCGGCCGTGTAACCGAGGACGAAGAAGGCGGCGAGCAAGAGGAGACCGCCGGCAACCAGGAGGCCTCTATGGCTGGTAGGCGGGGACTCCGGCACTGTCAGTTGTCGGTTACGTTCACCTTCATCCATCCTTCGATCTGCTTCAGGAAACCGGAGAATGGATCATCCTTTTTCGGTGAGGCCGCGAAGTAGGCCTTGTGCATGTAGTCGAGCGCTCCGGACAGGTACTCGAACTTCTCCGAAAGCTCCTGGAAAAGCAGGAACCCTGTCCGGTAAAGCGACAGGTCCACTTCGGAAACCTTCCAGTAGGAACGGCTGCCCTCCTGCAGGTAATAGTCCAGGTAGCCGCCGCGCTCCACGTAGGAACGGAAGATACCGCTCATGAAGAGTGTATAGTCCCCGAGATACTTCCGCATCCGCCGCTCCTGCATGAGCGGGTTCTCGCGGGAGACCGACTCGCCGTCCGCCACCAGCATCTCCACAACGCTGTCCAGTCTCTGGTTCCTGCGGGAGCGCATGCGATACAGCCGGTCGCTGCGGGCGAACTCCGTCAGCACGTCCGCCACATAGCCGGTCACCTCCGCATCGCGGATCCCCAGCTCGCCGAAGCATCGCTGCGTCATGTTGAGGAAGAACCCCTGCAATCGGTCTTTCGAAAGGATATTTGTCATGGCGTCACCCGTGGCAGGGTATGCCAACAGGAAAAGGCGGGGATGTCAACTCAATTCATCAGCCGCGAGGCAACATCAGGTCGGGATAACCCACGTAGACCCGCTATCGCCATTGCATATGGGCTCTTTAACGCGTAGGGTAGAATTTGGTTTTACTATTCTACCCGGAGTTGTCGATGGGTCTCAACATCAAGAACGAGAATACTTGCCGGCTCGCAAGCGAACTCGCTGAATTGACGGGCGAAACCATGACCGGCGCCATCACCGTCGCGTTGCGGGAACGTCTGGAACGTGAACGGAATCGGCGTAGTGCTGACGCGCTGGCAGGTGAACTTCATGCAATAGGACAACGCTGTGCCGGTCTCCTGGTGCCTGGGCCGTCGTCTACCGAACACGGAGACCTCTTGTACGACGACCATGGGTTGCCCAAGTGATCATCGACACGTCGGCGATCCTGGCGATCCTTCTCGGCGAGGCCGACGCGAATCTCTATGAGGACGCCATCGCGACGGCATGGCCGCGCCGCATGTCCGTGGTCGCGCTGCTTGAAGCAGCTATGGTGATCGAAAGCAGGGGCGGAGTAACAGCCGGACACGAACTCGACGTGTTGGTAGACAAAGCGTCCATCGAATTGGTACCGGTGACACCCGAACAGACGGCTGCGGCTCGACTTGCCTGGCGACGCTTCGGCAAGGGCAACCACCCGGCCGGGCTCAACTTTGGCGACTGCTTCGCTTACGCGCTCGCAAGCACCATCGGCGAGCCACTGCTGTTCAAAGGCGACGATTTCGCCCGCACCGATATCGAGGCCGCGTTGCCGCCGCGGGGCACCACGACCGCGTGAGGGCGGCTGGGGTGGGACTTCCGTGAAGATCTACAAGGCACTCACCATCGCGGGCTCGGACTCCGGGGCCGGGGCCGGCCTCCAGGCGGACCTCAAGACCTTCGCGGCGCTAGGGGTCTACGGCACGTCCGTGGTCACGGCCATCACCGCGCAGAACACCCACGGCGTCACGCGGGTCCTCGAGACGCCGGCGCCGGTGGTGGCCGCGCAGATCGACGCCGTCATGGACGACATAGGCGCCGACGCGGTCAAGACCGGCATGCTCGCCAACGCCCACATCATCCGCACCGTTGCCGACAAGGTCCGGCAGCACGGCATTCAGCGCCTCGTAGTGGACCCGGTCATGGTGGCCAAGGGCGGCCACGTGCTGCTGCGCCCGGACGCCATCCGGACGTTGCGGACCCGCCTGTTACCGCTGGCCACGGTCGTCACGCCGAACCTGCCCGAGGCACAGGCGCTGACGGGCGTGGAGGGGACCGGTGTGCGGGCGATCAAGGA
This sequence comes from Candidatus Binatia bacterium, assembly GCA_022827045.1. The sequence continues at coordinate 41,586 of JAJDTQ010000143.1, read as the reverse complement.
AATGGCGCGACGCATCGTCGGGATGGGAGCCAGAAGCGTCGTGGTGAAGGGGGGTCATCGGAAGGGCGCCGCCACCGACCTCCTCTACGACGGCGCTGACTTCCACGAGTACCCGGCTCTACGGATACGGACCCGCAACACCCACGGCACCGGCTGCACGTACTCGGCAGCCTTGGCCTGCGGCCTGGCCCGTAACAAGTCATTGGAAACCGCGGTCGCCGAAGCAAAGGCGTTCATTACCGAGGCCATCCGCCAAGCGTACTCCATCGGAGCCGGGCACAGCCCGGTGAATCATTCCCACCGGTAGACGAATGCGAATGGTCTCGAGTGATCGTCCGGCTCATGGGTGAGCGCGGATCCCGTGAATCAGCCAGGGAGGGGCCGGGACCGGCCATCTCCGATCCACCCGAAACTCAGGATGCCCAATCCGGTGAGCATCAGCGTGACCCCCGAACCCACCGTACGAACGGTATTCCAGCGCTGCCACGGTTCGGAATAGGCCTGCCACACCGCTGCCGCGCGCGCCGTATCCAGTGGGGTCGCCACCAGCGCCAGTGTTTCATTGAGCGCGACGTTGACGGTGACCGTAGGGACCATGGCACCCAAAACGTAGAGTATGCCGCCCGCTCCGAAGAAGAGAACGGCCCGTGTTTCCCCGCATTTCCAGGCCACCAACGCCGTGCCCATCAGGATGAGAGATGTCCCCCAGAACGCGGGAGCGAATACAAGGTTGCGCACGCTCGTGTTCATGGCCTGCATGGCGGCGATGGCGACATTGGGATCCGCCGCATCCAGGCCCCACATCGTCGAACAGACCCAGGCATAGAAGAACCCGAAGATGGCTCCGGAAAACAGCAGGGCCAGCACCGCCATCGGCTTCAGAAGGAATGTCACCATGTCCAGTCTCTCCCTCGGTCCTGTGAATCCCGCCGCTGGCAGATTGCATGCCTAGGCTGCGAGCCGCGCAACACACCTGCGAGCCGCCTCGGCGACCGCGACCGGATCCACCGTCGTCAGCATGCCATCGCGCACCACCGGCCGTCCTTCCACCAGCAGGTCGCGAACGGTGAACGGGCCGCAGAGCATGAGAGCGGCTACCGGGTCCCAGGCGCCGGCGGCGCCCAGGCCGGAAACGTCCCAGATCGCCAGGTCGGCGCGCTTGCCCGGTTCGATGGTTCCGAGCTCGCCGGCGCGCCCGAGAACGGTCGCTCCCCCCAGGGTCGCCGTTTCGAGGGCTTCGCGGGCGCTCATGGCGGCGGCGCCGTAACGGACCCGCTGCAGCATCATGGCTTGCCGAGCTTCAGGCAGGAGGCTTCCGGAATCGTTGCTAGCCGATCCGTCGACGCCCAGGCCGACGGCGACCCCGGCGTCGCGCATGGCGCGGACCGGCGCGATGCCCGACCCCAACCGGCAATTCGACGACGGGCAGTGCACGACGCCGGTCCCGGTCCGGGCAAAGAGGGCGATCTCGCTCGGGTCGAGCTGAACGCAGTGCGTGTGCCACACGTGCTCTCCGACCCACCCAAGCGATTCCGCGTACTCACCGGGCCGGCAGCCAAGGGTCTCGAGCGACCAGGCGACATCCTCGGCATTCTCGGCGAGGTGGGTGTGCAGACGCACTCCCTTGTCGGCCGCAAGCGCCGCGGCATCCCGCATCAGTTCCCGGGAGACGGAGAAGGGCGAGCATGGGGCGATGCCGACGCGGACCATGGCGCCCTCGGACGCATCGTGAAAGGCGTCGATCACGCGGATACAGTCATCGAGGATGTCGGCCTCGCGCTCGGTCAGGCTGTCCGGCGGCAGGCCGCCGGAGCTTTCGCCGATGCTCATGGCGCCGCGGGTAGGGTAGAAGCGCAATCCGACGGAGCCCGCGGCCTCGATGGTGTCCTCCAGCCGGACGCCGTCGGGATAGAGATAGAGATGGTCCGAGCTCGTGCCGCAACCCGACAGGGCCAGTTCCGCCAGCCCGAGCTGCGCCGAGACGAAAATGTCCTCGGGCCGCATGCGCGCCCACACCGGATAGAGCGACCTGAGCCAGCCGAACAGCGACGCGTCCTGACAAGCCGGCACGGCGCGGGTCAAGGTCTGGAAAAGGTGGTGATGGGTATTGACGAGCGCCGGCGTCACCACGCAGCCGCGGGCATCGATCACCTTCCACCCGGCAGGGTCCTCCGGACCGCCGGCGCTCACGCTCTCGACGCGGCCGTCCACCACAACGATGTCCGCACCTGCCAGCTCGCTTCGGTCCACGTCCATCGTGACGACGACGTCGGCGTTACGGATCCAGTGTTTACGGCCTGCCAATGGAGTTCTCCTGTTCAGCGACGGTCCGCATCGCCACGTCACCCGAATGACCCTTTGGCCACACGGGATCAGCCCGTCCGCTCAACGGCGAGGCAGGTGTATGCGCGGTGTCCCAACCAGACCGCGACGAGGCACAGCGTGACCGACAGGGCGATGTTGCAGAGAGCCTGGGGCCATTGGCCGGCCCGCAAGAGGTCCAGCGTCTGCAGGCTGAAGGCCGAGAAGGTCGTGTAGCCTCCGCACACGCCCACCATGAGGAACGCGCGCGCCTCAGGTCCCGGCAACCCAAAGCGGTCCGGAAAGGAATCCATCGACGCCAGGAACCCGATGAGGAACGATCCGGTGACGTTCACGGCGATCGTGCCCCATGGGAACGCGTCCCCGAGCGCCCCTGAAAGCAGGTTGTTGCACCAATGGCGCCCAGCACCGCCGATGGCGCTGCCCAGCGCAATCCAGAAATAGATCACGCCGCCCGGCCCTCGCCCGGAGTCAGCCGCTCGATCTCAAGCATGGCATGGCTCAAGTCTATGAATCCTTCCGTCACAGCCCCCGACCCGCAAGCACCACCAAGGCGTCGAGGGCGATGCCGCCCCTGCGGCGCAGCACAAAGGGATTGACGTCGATGGATTCGAGCCGTTCGCCCAGGTCGCAGGCGAGCCGCGACACCGCGATCAACGCCTTGGCCAGCGCTCCCCGATCCAGGGGCGGCGCGCCGCGGTAGCCTTCCATCAGCCGGGCCGCCCTGGTGCGGGCGATCAAATCGCCGGCGCCGGCCTCATCGAGGGTGGGCGCGGCGAATGCTACGTCGCGGTAGAGCTCCAGCGCCACTCCGCCCGATCCGAACATTACGATGGTCCCCATCTCCGGGTCGCGCGAGGCGCCGATAACCAGTTCCAGATCCCCGGCCACCTGCTCGGCCACCAGCACGCCGTCGATCGCGACCCCGCTGGCCTTGCGCCCGACGTTGCGCAGGATGGCGCCGTACCCCCGGCGCACGGCGCCGGCGTTCCCGTTGTTCAGCAAGACACCGCCGGCCTCCGACTTGTGTGTCAGCTCGGCGCCCGCCGCCTTCAGCACCACCGGGAACCCGATGGCGCGGGCGATCCGGGCCGCCTCGGCCGCGCTGCCAGCCAGCCGCTCCCTGGGCGTCCGAAGGCCATAGGCCCGGAGCAGCGCCTTGGAATCGATCTCCGACAGCGGCATCGGGCCCGGGCCGTCGCCGGCCACCGGCAGCAGCCTGCGGACCGCCGGCGGCGTGGCAGGCCGGCCGCCGCGCTTGGAACTCGCCTTCCTCGACAACCGCTTCGCGTATGAAATCACCGAGCGCACCGTGCGCAGCGACTTGTCCGCTTCCTGCAGGAAGGCGACGTTCCGGAGGCCGTCGCGCAGGTCGCGGGCATAATCGTTCAGCCCGTGCGAGATCATGGTAACGAAGGCGATGGGCTTCCTCGCCCGGGCCGCCAGCGCGTTGACCGCGCGCATGTTGGTTTCCTTGTTCCCGCCCTCCGGCGCCCTCAGCAACTCCTCCTGCAACAGCAGCGTGTCGACTCCGGGATCGTCCAGCATGGTCTCGACGCACTGCACGTAGGTCTCGTGGCTGCTCAGGGCGGCAAAGCCGGAATCCAGGGGATTGCCGATGACGGTGCCCACGCCGAGCAGCTTCTCCAGGCGCCTGCAGGTCTTGGGGGCGAGCGGAGGAAAGGACAGGCCGTTGGCTTCCGCATGGTCCAGCAGCACACCGCGCAGGCCTCCGGAGAAGGTCATGGCGCCCAACCCTTCGCCCTTGGGGAGCCGGGCGTGCAGCAGGTACTCCGCCATCTCCACCACGTCGTCGAGGGTGTTGACGCGGACCGCGCCGTAGTCGCCGGCGATGGCGTCGAAGGCGGCGATGGATCCCGCCAGCCCTCCTGTGTGGGCCAGCGCGGCCGCCCGGCCGTTGTCCGAGGTGCCGAGCTTGACCACGATCACCGGCTTGCCCGCCTTTTTCGCGGTGGTGCAGGCGGCCAGGAACCGGTCCGGCTCGCGCACCGCTTCCAGATAGGACACGATCACCCGGGTCTGCGGATCGGCCGCGAAATACTCGATGTAGTCCGCGGTCTTGAGCCCGGCCTCGTTCCCGCTGGAGACGATGTAGCCCACGTCCATGCCGCGCTCTTCGAGGGTGCGTTTGAGCGCCATCACCAGCCCGCCGGACTGCCCGAGGACGGCGACAGGACCGGGCTCGGTGCGCTGCGGCCGGTTGTCGCTCATGGTGACGAACCTGGCGCCGCCGTTGAAGTTGCCGATACAGTTGGGGCCGGAGACGGCGATTCCCAGTTCCGCGATGGTTGCGGCGAGAGACTCGCCTCGCACGATGGCCGCGGGATCGGGCGATTCGCCGAAACCCGCGGAGACCACGGTGGCGCTGCGCGCTCCGGCGGCCGCCCCTTCGCGCAGGGTCGCCTCCACGTAGGGCGCGGGCACGAACACGACCAGGTGGTCGGGCGGCTCGGGCAGCTCGGCGTAGCTCCGGTAGCACCGGGTCCCCCACACCTCCTCGCGTCTCGGGTTGAGCGGATAGACCGGGCCGCCGTAACCATAGCGGGCGAGATTGCGCGCGCAGCGCTGGGGCCAGTTGCCCGGCCTCTCCGTGGCGCCGACGATGACGACGTTACGCGGGTTCAGCAGCGCCTCCACGTCGGAGCGCGGGGTCGGTGCCGGTCGTGATGATGGGGCTTTACCTGCGCTCATTGGGGGCCCGTTGCTCAGTTGCCGTAGACGGTGGCCGCCGGTCTGGCTCGCCGTGCAGCAAAAATGGCTCGCGGTGCGTGAATACGTCGGTGCCGCGGGATTGTCAATGGGGGCACCTGGACGGGTCTTCCGCTGCGAGTCGTCTCGTAGAAGACTTCGTTCCAGATCCGGAAAAAGGGGTAGCCTTAACTAAAGAAACCTCTTATGATACCGAGCAATACAATATAAACGAAGAATAGGCCGAAGACGGTTGCCGGGCTGGTAGCCCAGGGCAGTTCAGCAAGCAAGAAGGAACCGGCGAGAATGAACGCGGAAACAATCAGCATCATCGTGTCCGTGGTCGCTGTCGGCGCGACAGTCGGGACCCTATCCATGACAGGCATCAAGCAGGTGCGCCAAGACATGGACCGGCGCTTTAGCGAACTACGCGAGGACATGCGTGAGATCCGACGCGAGGTGAGTACGCTCCGCGAGGCCGTGGGAGCACTAAAGGAAGCGGTGATCACGCTGAAAGAGGTGGTCGGCGCCCTAACGAGAGACGTAACCGCTCTGAAGGGTGACGTAGCCACCCTGAAGGGTGACGTAGCAACATTGAAGGAGCGGGATGGGGCTGGGGACACGAACTGACGGCCTACACCGTTGACGGTGTTGCCTTCGGGCGCGACCTCTCGCGCGAGCGAGAAGGTCAGAGCGCCACACGCTGCGCGGGAAGGACGGAATCAACGCCGGATGCTGATGATGTACCCCTCGGCGTGATCTCCGATGACCTCGCAGCGCGTCTCGCCCCAGGTGTGAAAATACAACGCCATGTAGGCGCACAGCACCGCGTCCAGCCGGTCCTCCAGGGACTTGAGGGCCGAGCCGCGCAGCGTGCGGGGGTCTTCGCGAAGCAGCCGCGAGAGTTCGGGCGACCACAGCAGGGGAGGGTCCTGCCGGGTGAGGTGGGTCTCGATAGCCGCCCGAAACTCCGCCAGACCGGTCTGCCGGGCCGTCACCGGACCTTTCTTGTACTTGATGATACGCGGCCGCTCGAAGAAGGCCACCTGCACCAGGTGGGGAAAAATTTCAAGCTGTCGCCGCCCGCCGCTTCCGGGCCGGAACGGGTTCGATGAGAACCCCCTGCGCCTGAGCTTGCGGCACAGCCGCACCGGCCGCTCGCAACGTTCCCGGTTGGCCGGATAGACCCCCGCGTGGTAGCGGCTGAACCGGGCCGAGACCATCTTGTCCGCGGGCCTCGAGGTGCCCGGCGGGTTCTTCGCGATGATGGGCGCGTCGATCCCGAGCCACACGTCATCCCCGCCACACCCCTCCACCCACTCGATGATCTCCTCGTCGGTGGTGCGCCGGTCCGATCGCACGAGGCGGCAACCTCCGCTCCCCGAAACCAGGTGTGCAAGACCGGTCGGATTGCGGTTGCCCCAGGCCAGGTCGATGCCGATGAAGTTCATGACCGAGGGAGGGAGAAACGTGCAAGCCTCTTCGGCGGACGCAATGGGCCCGGTTATTATTCCCCGGAACCCGGCCTGCGCATCTGGAACGGAGCCTCTTCTCCCGCCACCAACCGGCGGATGTTCTCCCGGTGGCGGACCACCACCAGGAATCCGATTACGAGATTCAGCCAGACTGTTTCCACCGGATACGACAACGCCCACGCCACCACCGGGCCCGCGGCCGCCGCGGCCATGGAGGCGGGGGACACCCGGCGGCTTGCCAGGACCACCAGGGCAAAGACCCCCAACAGTACCAGGATGCCCAGCGGCATGACGCCGACGTAGACGCCGGCGGCGGTGGCCACGCCCTTGCCGCCCTTGAACTTCAGGAAAACGGGGTAGAGGTGTCCCACGAAGGCGGCCAGCCCGGCCGCGGCGGCCGCCGCCGCGCCGAGGTCCAGCAGTTGGGCCGCCAGAACCGGCAGGAAACCCTTGGCGACATCGGCGAAGAGGGTGACGAGGCCCTTCTTCCACCCCAGCGTCCGCGCCACGTTGGTGGCGCCGATGTTGCCGCTGCCGGCGTCGCGCACGTCCACGCCGGCGGACGAGCCCACCAGGAAGCCGGAGGGCACGGATCCCAGGAGATAGGACAGTATCGTCAGTATGATCGGGGCAGCCATGGCGTCGACCCGGCTCGTCGGCCGGCATACTCCCATTCCGGGACAAAAAAAGGGAGGAAGCACGGGGCCTCCTCCCTCTGCCGCAAGGCCCGTTTCTTATGCCGCGGGCTTCACGTAGACGTTGGGATCCATCCGCGACTCGGCCCCGAGCCTGGTCATGTCAGACTCGAACATTTCGCGGATGTACTCCGGCTGGTCGTAATACTCGATCTGGTTACCGCCGGCCTTCACGTCCTTGTCCACCTTGGAGATGTCTCCGTAGCCCTCGCCCATGCTGTGCTTGATGCCGCCGAAACGCAACGGCAGGTAGCGCGCGCCGGTGGGGCCGAGGTTGAAGTGCTGGTGGAACATCATCTCAGGCGGCACGAACACGCTGCCGTCCTGCCAGTCGTAGCGCTTGGGCTCCTCGCCTTCCCACCAGAACAGCGAGAAACCCTGCCCCTTGATGATGATGACGTTGAAGCCCGGCCCGTGGCGGTGGGCCTTCTTGTAGGTCCCTACCGGGAACTCGGAGATGTGCGCCGCCATGGTGCCGTCGCACATTTCCAGGAAGACGTTCTTGCCGCCCGCGCCGCGCTCCTTCCACTCCTGCAGGTTGAAGGTGCGGGTGTCGGCGATGAAGTTGGTCTCCCAGATGCGGCCGGGATGCTGCGTGCCCGCGCTGGAGAAGTAGTCAGGCCGCCCGTCGAAGCGGTCGAGGAAGTCGTAGGGCGCGTTGAAGATGAAGTCCTCGCTGTGGAACAGGCTGAAGATGATGGGCATGTTGTTGACCGAGAACAGCCGCGCCGGCTTGTCGCCCTGGCCGTTGAAGTGCTGGTGATGCACGTTCAACGGCACGGAGATGAGGCTCCCTTCCTGCCACTCGAAGGTCTGCTTGGCGCCCTTGTCGTTCCAGATGGTGGTGGCGCCGCGCCCCTGCACCACCAGGATCAGCTCCTCGTAGAGGTGGCGTATGGGGTTCAGGCTCTTGCCCGGCGCGATCTCGACGATGTAGGCGCCGGTGGCATCGCCCGCTCCCTCCATGTTGAACAGCGTCCCGTCTCCGCCCATGCGGTCCCACCACTTGAGCGGCACCTCCTTCAGGTCCTTGATGAAAAAAGTCTCGACGACGTCAACTCCCTCGCCCTTCTGCCACTTGTAGAAGAAGGGGATGTTGTCCATCGTGGTCTCGATCTCTTGCGCCGGCTTGGCCATGGGCTCCTCCCAATCTCAATGAAATTCAAGGGGTATCTCTTACCATGAGGTATGTCGAAAAAACAACAACTGTTGCACCGCCATGCCCCCTCGGGCAAACACGCGCGGTCACCGACCGTCTTGACATACAACAATTACTAATTTATTTCTAATTTAGTATTTTCGGTATCAGACGATGAAGATCCCACGAACCCCGCCCAGCCTCCGGGAGATACTGTCGAACTTGAAGGAACCCGACCAGCTAGTGCGGATCGTCACGCATGAAGGGATCGGTCCGTCGCAAGGGAAGCAGTACCGACACTGGGAGACCCTCAGACGCGTCCAGCCTCCGACGGGACTCTCTTCCGAGGAATGGTGGGCGGCCGTGAAATTTGCCCGCCACCAGACACGCAGGGCCATTCCGCTGAAGGACAAGGGCGGTGACTTCTTCACCTACTGCCTCGCGGACCCCGTTCTCGAATCCCTCTACGAAATCGACCGGGACGTAAACGGGAGAATCACGGCGAATGACCAACTCCTGAATCCACATACCAGGGACCGCTATGTCGTAAGTTCCCTGATCGAGGAGGCCATCACTTCGAGCCAACTCGAAGGAGCCTCCACAACGCGCGACGCTGCGAAGCAAATGATTCGCTCCGGCCGAAATCCGGTGAATCGAAGCGAGAGGATGATCCTCAACAACTACCGGGCGATCCAACGGGTCAAGGAAGTCACCGCACAACCCCTCACCCCCGAGACCGTCTTCACAATCCACGAAACGCTGGTCGAAGGAACACTCGGGGAGGACCGGACCGGCGACCATCTGCGGAAACCGGACGACGGCGTCGCCGTCTATCACGGGGACACCGTGCTACATAATCCACCGCCCGCGCGGGAAATCGCCCGTCGCATGGCCGCCATGTGTGACTTCGCCAACAAGACTCGGACGGACACCTTTCTTCATCCGATCCTTAAAGCGATCATCCTCCATTTCTGGCTTGCCTACGACCATCCGTTCGTCGACGGCAACGGTAGGACCGCCAGAGCATTGTTTTACTGGTCGGTGCTCTCACGGGATTTCTGGATGTTCGAGTTTCTTTCGATTTCTGCCGTCATTCGGAGATCGCCCACCAACTATGCCCAGTCTTTCCTCTACACGGAGACCGACGAGAACGATCTGACCTACTTTCTCCTGGCTCAGCTTCAAGTCATCCGCCAGGCCATCAAGGCCTTGTACGCGTACCTCGACAAGAAAGCGCTGGAGATTCAAAGCATCGAGACGATTCTTCAATCCCACGTCTCGATCAACCACCGACAACTGGCGCTGCTTGGGCATGCCCTGCGCCACGCGGGGGCGCGCTATACCATCGACACACACAAGAAGACTCACAGAGTCACCTATCAGACGGCACGGACCGACCTTCTCGATCTTGCCTCACGGAACCTGCTCGTCCGGACGAAGACGGGGCGGTTTTTCTCCTTCACCGCGCCCACGGACCTGGCGAAGCGACTAAAAGTCTTGTGATAAATTACTAATTTATAAACCAATTAGTAGAAACTTAGTATTTCAAAAGGACACGCTGTCCGACACACCCTTGTTTGACACCCCGGATTCGGCTTCCCTATAGTCAGTGCCTTCACGGCGTCGTAAACCTTATCCCCAGGGAGTTCACACATGTGGATCAACGAACCGCGGGCGAAGCGGGTCCTGGCCGAACGGGATCTGGACGGCCTGCTGGCCGCCAGCAACATTCCCAACGTCTTCTACCTGAGCGGCGTATGGCGACGACAGGACATCGCCGCCATCGTCACCCGGGACGCGGTGACCGCGCCCTGGATCGTGATCCCCCGGGGCGAGGTGGACTACATGGTGGACACGGTGCCGCCGGCAGGGGTGGTCACCTACGGCACCTTTCACCGCGTGATGGAGGACAACGAGCCGCTCACTCCCCGCGAGCAGCGCATCCGTGAGCTCGGCATCGACCTGGAGCCGGTGAAGGACTTCTTCGAGGGACTCGTCCGGACGCTGGAGAGCGCGGGCCTCGACCGCGGCCGGCTCGGCTACGACGAGCGGGGCCTGGACCCGGCGCTGGCGGAGCGCCTCAGGGAACGTTTTCCGCGGTTGGAGCTGGTGCCGGCCATGTCAGCGTTTCGCGAGATCCGCATGGTGAAGAGCGCCGCCGAAATCGAGCGCATGACCGAGGCCGTGCGTATCACCGAGCAGTCCATCTACGAGGCCGCCCACGAGGCCCGGGAGGGCATGACCGAAGCCGAGATGTGCCTCGCCTTCGACCTGGGACAGGTACGGCGCGGCGCCGAGCCCAACATGAACCACGTGGGCTTCGGGCGGAGTGCCGCCCTGGGCATGACCAACGTGCCGGACGACACGCTCAAGGTCGGCGACATGATCCGTTTCGACGTGGGATGCCTCTACAAGGGCTACCTCACCGACATGTCGCGGACCTTTTCGTTCGGCCCCCCGGACGATAAATTCTCCAGATATTACAATGCGATACTGAAAGGCCAAGATCTGGCCCTCGACCTCATCAAGCCGGGCAAAATCGCCTCGGAGATCTTCAACGAAACGGTGGCGGAAGTTCGCGAGACCGGCATCCCGCACTACGCCCGACAACACGTTGGACACGGCATCGGCCTGGGCCTCGGCGGCTACGACCGGCCCACCATCTCCCCGGGGGACGACACGCCCCTGGAAGCCGACATGGTGCTGTGCATCGAGACTCCCTACTACGAGATGGGCTGGGGCAGCGTCCAGGTGGAAGACATGATCGTCGTCACCGAGGACGGCTACCGCCGCCTTACGTCGGTGCCGCGGCACCTCCAGGTGCTGGAGCCTCGCACCTGAAACCCGCCGCCCCGGTTCCACATGAGCCACCTTACCGGTCTCGCCTGCATCCGATGCGGGGCGTCGTTCGGCATCGAGGCCCGTTTCGACGGGTGCCCGGAATGCCGGCGGGAAGCCCCCGCCAACCTGACGCCCCGGTACGACCTCGATGCAGCGGCGGCGGACTTGTCCGTCGAGTCGCTACGCGGCCGGCCTCCCGGGATGCGTCGCTACCGCGAACTGCTACCTCCGGACGTCCAGAATGCCGCGACCCTGGGCGAGGGGGAGACCCCGCTGCTCCACTGCGAGCGCTACGGCAACCGGCTCGGGCTCGAGCGGCTGTTCCTGAAGGACGAGTCGCAGAACCCGTCCGGCTCCTTCAAGGACCGGCTGGCATTCGCCGCGATGGCGATGGCGAAGCGGTTCGACGCCAAGGCGGTGGGGGTCAGCTCCACCGGCAACGCCGGCGCCGCGGCCGCGGCCTACGCCGCCCGCGCCGGGCTCCCGTGCATCGTCCTCACCGTCCAGGGGGCGGCATCGGCCATCGTTACCCAGATGCAGGCCTACGGCGCCATGGTGGTGGCCACCCGCACCAAGGCCGACCGCTGGAAGCTGTTGCAGACCGGGGTGGCCGAGTGGGGCTGGTATCCGACGTCTCCCTATTTCGGCCCGCCGGTGGGCAGCAACCCCTACGGCGTGGACGGGTACAAGACCCTCGCCTACGAGGTATGCGAGCAGATGGACTGGGAGGCGCCCGACTGGTGCGTGCTGCCGGTGGCCTACGGCGACGCGCTGTTCGGCATGTGGAAAGGCTTCGACGAGCTGGCCCACCTGGGCCTGATCCGCAAGCGGCCCCGCATGGTCGCGGCGGAGATGGCCGGCTGCCTCGCGGCCGCCCTGGCTTCCGGCGAGGACGCAATACCCGAGATCCCGGCACCCACGCCCTACGTGGCTGGGTCCATCAGCGTCAACCAGAGCACGTACCAGGCGCTGCACGCACTACGCGCCTCGGGCGGAACTGCCGTGTTGGCACGCAACGACGAGCTGTTGGGCCTGCAACGGGATCTGGCCGCGGACGAGGGCATCTACGCCGAGCCGTCGTCCCTCGCCGCCCTTGCGGCGGTAGGCCGCCTGTGCCAGGAAGGGCGAATCGGCGGAAGCGACACGGTCGTCGTGGTGAACACCGCCAGCGGCCTCAAGGACACCGCCGCCACCGCCGGGGCCGCCCCGGAGATCCCCACGGTGGACGGCGACACCAACCAATTCCTGGCAACCCTGCGTGATGCCTACGGCTACCGGGCGGAGGCAGACAGACCCTCATGAAATTCAGCATCCAGCTCCCCACCTGCACCGAGGGCCTGGTCAACCCCGTGCCGTTCGTGGACCCCGAGGCGTTCATCCACATGGCCCAAGAGGCCGAGCGGCTGGGGTACGACGCGGTGTGGGGCAACGACCACGTCACCCCGGCGGCCTACGCGCGCCAGAAATGGGCTGAGCCGCCCAACTTCTACGAGGTCCTGGTGACCCTTGCCACGGTGGGAGCCCGCACCACGCGCATCCGGCTGGGCACGGCGGTGCTGGTGCTGCCGCTGCGCGACCCGGTGCTGCTGGCCAAGCAGGTGAGCACCCTGGACCGGTTCACCGGCGGGCGGGTGATCCTGGGCACCGGCATCGGCGCCTACCGGGAGGAGTTCGACGCCCAGTGGCCGCGGCGGAAGGCGGAACGGCGCGGAGACCTGCTGGACGAAAGCCTGGAGGCGCTGCAATGCCTGTTCCGGGAGGTCGACGCCACATACGAGGGGCGGCACATCGCCTTCAGCAACATCGCCATGCGCCCCAAGCCGGTGCAGGACCCGCTCCCCATCTTCGTGGGCGGCCACAACGAAGCCATGATCCGGCGCGCGGCCAAGGTCGGACAGGGATGGCTGCCTGGCTGGCGGCCCTTCGAGCAGATCGTGGAGCGCGTGGGGTTGCTGCGCCGGCTCACGGAGGAGGCCGGACGGCCTGCCCGGGTGGTGGAGGCCTGTTCCCAGTTCACCCTGTGCATCGGCAAGACCCCGGAAGAGGCGCGGGCGCGCTACCGCAAGACCGGCATGGTCCAGCACCGGGTCTCCCTGGCCCACACCGGCCGGGACCCGGCGCTGGCCGAGACCAACAACCTCATCGGCAGCCCGGCCAGCATCCTGGAGCAGGTGGACTTCCTGGAAAAGGCCGGAATTGACCACATCTGCGCTTTACAGTTCCCGTCGGACACGGGCACGGAGATGCTGGAGCAGATCCAGTGGCTGGCCGAGGAGGTCATGAAGCCGTTCAACGGCGGCTGACGCCTGTACCCGAACACGTCATTCCGCGAACGCGGGAATCCAGGGGCAGGGAGGGGAGGTGTTCCATGACACAACAGAAGACCGCGATAGGCTACCTGCTGCCCACCCGGGAAATCGTGATGGCGCAGACCGTGCCGGACCTGAGCCGCATCATGCAACTGGCGGAACGGGCCGAGGAACTCGGTTTCGACTCCCTGTGGGTGGGGGACAGCATCCTGGCGCGTCCGCGCCTTGAACCGCTGACCACGCTGGCCGCGGCGGCCGCGCGCACCAGCCGCGTGAAGCTGGGCACCGCCGTGCTTCTCCCGGCTTTGCGCCACCCCGTCGTCCTCGCCAACGAGCTGGCCAACCTCGACCTCGTCTGCAACGGGCGGCTGATCCTGGGCCTGGGCATCGCCGGCAACAACAGCAGCATCGAGCGGGAGTTCACCGCCTGCGGCGTTGATTTCAAGCATCGCATCGGCATCTTCGAAGAGGGAGTGGCCCTCATGCGGAGGCTGTGGACGGAGCCCGAGGTGACCTTTCACGGCCGCCACTTCCAGCTCGACGGCGTGCGCCTGGGCCTTCGCCCGGCCCGGTCCTCGGGCATACCGCTGTGGCTCGCCGGCGGCGTGGACAACGCGCTGCGCCGGGTGCTGCGGCTGGCCGACGGCTGGTTCCCGCTCCCCAACTCCCCGGAGCAGTTCGCTCGACACTGGCGGCGGCTGGAAGAGTTGGGAAACGAAACGGGGCGGGACGCGGGCAGTCTGGCCCGGGCGGTGTACGTCTCCGTCAACGTAAACGACGATACCGCCCAAGCCGAGCGGGAGATGCGCGCGTTCATGGAAGGCTACTACAACGTGTCCTACGAGACCATGGTGGCCGTGCAGCCGCCGTACAACGGCCCGGCAGACGGCTGCATCGAGTGGCTCCAGGCATTCGTCGAGCGGGGCGCCGAAACCGTCGTGGTGCGTTTCGGCGCTCCCGACCAGACGGCCCAGCAGGAACGCTTCGCCGCCGACGTGCTGCCGGCATTCCGCTAGAAACAACCATCTCCATACGGACCGTAGTGCTGGAAGACTCTGGCGGCGCAGAGGTTCATTAGCCTCGCCGGCGTGACTGATACAAGCCTCTTGCCAGCCGCGAACCGCGTGTTATGCTTCTCGGATCGGTAGCTTTCGGCTGCCATCAAGACTGCGGAGATCCTTACCACGGGGCACCACGATCTCAAGACGCTCGGTGCATACTTCACGCCGGAGGTAGTGGCGGATGCCTTGGTGCGATGGGCTGTTCGAGACCCCGGCGACCTCCTGCTCGATCCATCGAGCGGCGATGGCCGCTTTGTTGCACGTCATCCGAACAGCGTCGGCATCGAACGGGATCCGTCGTCGGTCGCACAAGCGTCTGCGCGTGCGCCGAAAGCTACACTCGTAACCAGCGATTTCTTCACGTGGGCGTCTGACGACCACCGGCAGTTCGACTGCGCAGCCGGTAATCCTCCGTTCATTAGGTATCAGCGGTTCAACGGCCCGACCCGACAGGCTGCGCTCGACTACTGCCGCCGCCTGGGTGTCATCTTCAGCGGATTGTCGTCATCATGGGCGCCGTTCATCGTAGCGGCGGCCAGCAAGCTCCGCGCAGGGGGCCGGGTCGCGTTCGTCGTACCGGCGGAGATCGGTCATGCGCCCTACGCCACGCCGCTCATGGACTATCTTCTGGCCAACTTCGGTTCCGTGCATGTGGTCGCCATCAAAGAAAAGATCTTCCCACGGCTGTCGGAGGACTGCTGGCTGTTGTTCGCAGACAACGCGGGTGGTCAGGCAGACGGTATTCGGTTGTCAAAGCTCGAACGATTCGACTCCAGTGGAATACCGCCAGCGGTGTCAGAACTGATACCGGTCGAGGAGTGGCGTGTCCGATGGGGCGGCAGGCTGCGGCCCTTCCTATTGCCGGCGCGCATCCGGAGCCTCTATCAGCGCATGACGGCCGACTCCGGGGCGGTCCGGCTCGGCCGAATCGCGCAGATCGGCATCGGGTACGTCAGCGGCGCGAACCACTTCTTTCATCTACGCCCTTCCGCAGTGGAGCGCTTCCGGATACCTGACGAGTTCCTTGTGCCGTCGATCAGGAACAGTCGGTATGTCAACGGCACCGAGATAAACGACGCGGACGTCGAGCGGTGGACCGCGAAAGACGAGCCGGTGTTCCTTTTGCGGATACCGCCCCGCGCACAGGTGCCGGCCGCGGTCCAGGCGTATCTCGACACGGAGGAAGGACATCGCGCCAGGGCCTCCTACAAGTGCCGCAACCGCAGACCATGGTACACCGTGCCCGACGTACGGCGTCCCGCGTTCGTGGTCACGTACATGAGCGGCCGGTCCCCGACGCTCGTCGTGAATCGGGGCAGGTGCACATGCACGAATGCACTCTTGGCGATCGATCCCCGGCCCGGACTGTTCGACAGTGGCGGCGATTTCTACAGCCAGCGACTGTCGGCAGCATGGGGTTCGCCCGTCGGGCGGCTGAGTTGCGAGCTCGAAGGGCATCCACTGGGGGGCGGAATGCTCAAGCTCGAACCCGGGGAAGCGCGCAATGTGCTCCTGGCTCCAGACGCGGTGATCCGCCAGCCTGAGGCTGCCCTGCTCGACGAAGGCATCGAAGTGATGCGCCAATGGAGGCACATCGCGTGAGCGCCTGCGAGTGGATATCGCTCAGATCGGCCCTTGCCCACTTCGTCGAGTTCCGCGGGGCTCCACAGAGCCAACGACACATCAAGCCGCTTCACTGGTACGTCGCCTGCCGGCTCGTCGTAGAAGGCGGATTCGACCCCGACGAGATCATGCCGCGCCCGCCGTTCCGGGTGGACGGGAGCGGCAGGCAGCCGGTGTTGATCCATGATCCGAGCCTCGGCGGTACCGGTGAACGAACTGTCTACGGCGGTCTCAAGACCAAGGACGTAGACGTTGTCGCGACCAAGGAGGGGATCGGGCCGGTGCTCGCGGTCTCCTGCAAAGGGGCGATTGGCGCATTCAGGAATCTCACGAATCGGATGGAAGAAGCGGTCGGCGACTGCACCAATCTTCACATCGCCTATCCCCCGCTCGTCTGCGGCTACCTGTTCGTCATGCGGGCGAACCGCGCCGAGGAAATCGGATTGGTCCGCCAACCGGAGCCGCAGCAGCAGCCCATTCGGCCGGTCGCCGAGAACGATGTGGCGCTCGACGACCGCGGGCGGCCGGTCCCGGCAGTTCGACGATTCCATGCGGCGCTTCGCGAATTGGCCGACAGACGCGGCATTCGAGACGATGTTAGCCGTTACGAAGCGATCGCACTCGCGCTGGCTTCGACCCGGCCGGAGGAGGTCGGAGAGATCATCAACGAGTTCCCCGATCCGGGCGGTGCGCTGCGTTTCGAAGGGTTCTTCGATACGCTGTACCGCCAATATGACGAACGATTCGTCTACGCCGCTCCCGACCTCAAGAAGGTGACGGCTCGCAAGGAGTGGGCGAGGGCGTCCACAGCCTTCAGTGCAACCGCGCTGGCCGACATGGACTACGAACCCAGAAGCGACGGGTCGTGATCACGACCTGAATCGGCGCCTCTTAAGAGAACGAATGACCGATATCCAGTTCGACCTGGGCTTCAGCTCGCGGACCGTCGCCTCCTACCCACTGGACCGGCGCGTCGCCATCATCAAGAGCGCGGAGGCCCTCGGGTTCGACCGCCTGTGGCACTCCAACGAGAAGTTCGGCCGCGACATGGTGGCCAACATGACCCTTAGCGCCGTCCACACCGAGCGCATCGGCATCGGCGCCGCAGTCACGGACCCCTACAGCGTCCATCCCGCGCTCACCGCCGCCGCCATCGCCACGGTGGACGACATCTCCTCGGGTCGCGTCATCGTCGGCATCGGTGCCGGCGGCTCGGGCTTTCCCGCCATGGGCATCCAGCGAGAGCGCCCGGTGGCGGCCATGGGCGACGCCATCGCCATCATGCGCAGCATGTGGGCGGGTAAGCCCGCGACAGTGGACGGCAAGGTGGTGAGCGTGAAGAACGGCGTCCTGGGATTCTCCGCCCGGCCCGATATCCCCATTGTCATCGCCAGCCGCGGCCCGGCGGTTTTCCGCTTGGCCGGCCGCGTCGCCGACGGCACCATGATCGCCACCATGGCCACCCCCGAAGGTGTCGGCACCGCCTGGGACTTCGTCCGGCAGGGCGCGCGACAGGCCGGACGCGACCCCGACGAAATCGAAATCATCTCGCGCGTCGACACCTGCGTCGACCAGGACCGGGACAAGGCCCGGGCCGGTGTCAGGCAAATGATCGCCTTCCTGTTGTGGAGCAGCTACCCCAACCGGGACTTCGTCACCCAGTTGGGCATGGAGGTCCCCGCCGAGTTGGAGGGCATGATCGCCAAGCGCGACTACGAGCTCATGTTCGAGGCCGGTCCCCTGGTGCCCGAGGAGTTCGTGGATGCCTTCGCCTGGGCCGGCACCCCCGAGGAAGTCGCCGCCAAGATTACCCGCATCGCCGAAATGGGCATCCGCCGCTTCGGCACCTGGGTCCTGGCCCCGCCGGGCGGCGGCATCGAGTCGGTAACTCAGCTTATCGCGGAGGAGGTGATGCCGCGGGTGCGAGCGGCTAGCCGTGACTCTTGACGGGTAGGGTCTTGAACCCAAAAAGGACCTGGAATCCCAAGTGGACAAAACGCAGACATTCTTGTTCCCTCGGCCAACAACCGACCCAGAATTCGAAGCCTGTAAGTGTAGTTGATCACCACCTAACACCGACGTTACGGTAGATTCTTCTCGGCCTCGGCAAGGAACACAATAGCGGAGCCCGTCATATGCAGCATGTACGCTACTAGATAATCTGGCACGGGAACCGGCTTCGTACCTTGGCCATGACCGCCTAACTTGTTCCGTCCTGTCGGGATGCTACTCTCCAGAAGATTCCCCAAAGACGAGTAATGTGATTGCCAAAACGGTGGAATCAGTCCGTTCTTCAAACACGTCTCAATTAACGGTTTCGCCGTAGCCTCTTTACGGTACGGCCAACCGTTCTTGTCGCAGATTGCTTTCATCACGCTCTCGAATGACTTTAGACACTCGTTGAGCGCTTCCTTTGCGTTCCCCTTTCGGAAATGTTCGTGCGCGCGTACGAATTCCTCTTGCGCACCGGCGTAGTGCTTTTCATTCAGCAGTCTAAGAGCTGGTTTGACAACCGCCTTATGAAGCATCTCCGAATCTTTACGGAAGATGTGTGGTGAATTGAACTCATACCCCACACCATGTTCCTTAAATCGTTGATTCAACTCCTGCACGGCATCAACTGCCTTTTTTGGTCTCCCGAGACGCGATTGAACGACCTTAATGCCGCGGAAGACGAGTTCCACTACATCCAGCGTTTTCTCCACGTCTTGCTCGTTAAGGAAGAAGTTACAAAGTTCTTCAACCGGTGATTGGGGTGCTCCGTCCACCAGTTGAAAGACACCATATTCGTGGCGCAGAGTCTCAACTATAAAATCGTAAGCGTCCTTTACATCACTGGAACGATATGTACTGTAGTATGCCGCGGCTGTCCCGAGGTTAGCCAACCAGATCTGTACGATCTGTACCCTGAGAGGATTGGGCAAGTCGTCGTAAGAGTATACGTCTGGGGTCTCTCCACGCGCCTTCTTTTGACGCTTAGAAAATAGCTCATGTATCGGCAAAGTGGTCTCCCCTATGCACGAAGTAGGCTGTCAATTCTGCTAGTTTAACATGCCCTCAGATTATCTCCCAAGGCCCTATGCAATCAGCGTACGAAGCCTGCTCACACAATACTGAAAGTCTTTTCCGGGTCCTCGCGTGAGTAACCGCACGAGCACCGAGGTATCAATCCCGTAGCGACGGATTGTAGCGTTGTTCCCGGAAGGCTTCGAGGTCAAACGGTGGGTGTCCAGGTGGACTCTTGTCGCGCAATGTCCCGAGGCGGGAATAGTCGGTGCGCCTGGGTCGCAGAATGAAACCGCCCGCTGCTTCTTCCAGTTCAAGTTCATCGCCGGGACCGACGCCCAAGGCATCCAACACCCGTGCCGGGAACGTGACTTGTCGCTTCGATGTAATCTTGACGATCATGACTCTCTCCTTACTGATATCCTGATCTAGTAAGGCGACCGATTCAAGTCGATCTGGGGCATGACTGCGGACGGCCTTCTCATAGTCCCCCGAACGCCGAAAGCACCATCTCGACCAGCATCCGCGGGGGTCGGGTCAGCGGGTCGGTGACGGGGATGCCGAGCTCGTCCTCGTACCTTACAATAGCGGCGCTGACATCGGCGTCGGTCATGTTCTCGTGGTTGATGGTGAGGCCGATGACCTTCGTGTCGGAGAAGGTCTGAATGAGATGGATCTCGCCGGCCGGCTCCGGCATCGGCACGTGTTCGAAGTCGGCACGATGGGGTCGTCCGGGTGCGTGCTGCAGCACGACGCCGTTGGGGCAGCAGCCACGGAGAATCAAGGCCGAGGTCGGGTAGGCGGGATGACTGAGAGCGCCTTGCCCTTCGACAATGATCACGTCGGGTCTTTCGGCTTCGAACGCTTCGATCACGGCCGCTTCAAGCTCGCCGGCGCAGAACTGCGAAGGGACGGCGTCGAGCGCGACCCCATAGCGGGCTCCCTGGATCAGGCCGGTCTGGCCCGTGCCGATCATGACCGCCTTGATGCCACAATCATTGAGCGCACGGGTGAGGACGGTCGCGGTGGTCCGCTTGCCAACGGAGCAATCGGTGCCGAGAACGGCGATGCGCGGGCAGCTGACCTCCGCGATGCGGCCGCTGAAGGTCCGCAGGCCCCCCTTGGCAGAGGGCTTTCGGACGTCGAGGAGTTTCACGTTTCGTGCGGCGCTTGCCGCTACGAACTCCGGGTCGTCGCTCAAGAACTCGTGAAGCCCGTTCACGATGTTCATCCCCAGGTCGATGGCCTCCAGCAGAACCTCCCGATCGCGTCTCGACAACATCCCGCTCGCGGGAGCCATTCCGAAGATAAAGTAGTCGGGCGTGGTTCCGGCGCGCGCCAGTGCATCGGCCAGGTCGCGGCAGACGGGAATGGCGTTTGGCGGCTCGCCGAGCACGACGCCGGCATCGAGTCCGGCCTTCTCGCTGTCGATGACCGAAAGAACCTTGTAGATCTCGGAGTGGCGGACGAGGCCGTTTGCGGTTTTCCCGTCAATGGAGCCGAAGTTTGCCTCGCAGTACACGACTGCCGTCGCGACTTCGGCCCGAGGTTGTGCAAGCCTATGAACAGCCAAAGCGATAGTACTCCCTTTCCGCGCCGCGGCGAGCGGTGCTTGATCCGTTCAGCAGAAGTTCTGTGTGAAATAAACCTTGCCGTCCTTCGCAATGGCGACGCCGATGCCCGTCCTGTCATATGAAGTGTCCAGGATATTCTCACGGTGTTGTTTGTTCCCCATCCAGACCTTCACCGCTTTCCGAGCCAGTCCTTCCGGAGTAAGCCAGATATGGGACACAATCCTGCCCTCGACCTTCGTAAACGCGTGGTACAGCGGCGCCGCGTAAATGTTTTCGCCGAGGCCCGTGGTGTAGTGCGAACCGTAATTCTTCCGACAGTTGTGGCCTTCCCTGCGCCCTCTGTCCGCGGGACCAAGACCTTCGGGGCTCTTGTGACCGAAGTAGTCCCGAGCCGCCATGTCTTCGCTGTGTGAACGGGCAATCAACCTGATCTGCTCCGTGTGTTCCAGCGGTTGCAAGCTACGGCTGGCGCGTTCGTCATTGACCAGCTCGTGCGTCCTTTGCTCCAGTTGGCGCGTGTCAACGGAGGGTTTGACGGTCGTGGTCAGGGGTACGGTTCCAACCGCCAAGGGTGAATCGGATCGAGAGTCGAGGGCCATCGCCGGCGCGCTCCAACAGCCGGTGATCAGAACCGTTGCGAGGATACGGAGAAGGCGGTTTCGATCGAGCCTTGGCGGACCCGTCATCCAGCCGCCAGCCGCCGCTTCATCTGGAACCACTCCCATCCCATCAGGACCAGCCCCACCACCAGGCCGATGACGTTCCACTCGATCCACGGGGTGATCATGCCCAGGCTGACGCCCAGGAAGAGAAGGCGGAAGACGGGATCGAGGTTCCTGAAGCAGTAGCCCTGCACGGCCATGCCCATGGCGATCATGCTCAACACCGCGAAAATGATCGTTACGGTGACGTCCCACGCGTTGCCGATGGTGATGAGCGCGGAGTTGGCCACGAACGCGTAGGGGAGCACGAAGGCGGGCAGGGCCAGCTTCACCGCCTCGATGGACGTGGGCACCACCGGCGACTGGGCGATGGCCGCCGCCGCGTAGCTGGTTGGCGCGGTTGGTGGCGTGATGGCCGAGATGGCGCAGAAGAAAATCACGAACAGGTGCGCCTGGGGCACGATGGCATCGGCATCGAGGCCCATATTCCTGAGCATGACCACCAGGGCCGGGATGGCGATGCCCACCTGTACGATGTACGCGGACGACAGCGGCAGCCCCATGCCCAGGACGATGGCGGTGATCATGACGTAGACCAGGGCCAGCAGCAGATGCCCGCCCGCCAGCTCCACGATCAGGCCCGAGAACCGGATGGCGACGCCCGACAGGTCGAAGATGCCCACCATGATGCCGGAGGTGATGATGGCCACGGCCACCACGGTGGCCTGGATCGCGCCCTGGACCAAGGCGTCCCAGATGTCCTTTACGCCCATGCGCGTGGCCTTGCGGAACCAGCTCACGATGATGATGAAGATGATACAGCGCACCACCGCGTAGCCGGGGCTGAAGCCGGCCACCAGGAGATAGATGAGGACTATAAGGGGCAGAGCCAGGTGGCCCCGGTCTATGATGGTCCTTTTCAGGCTCGGCAGCTCGTCCCGCGGCACCGTGGGGATGTTCTCCTTGACCGCGTAGATGTGCACCATGATGCCCACGGCCAGGAAGTACAGCACCGCGGGGACCAGGATGTACTGCATCACGTTGACGTAGGGGATGCCCGTGTATTCGGACATCAGGAAGCCCGCCGACGCCATCACCGGGGGCATGATGAGACCGCCGGTGGAGGCGGACGCTTCCACCGCCCCGGCCATGTAGTCCCTGAAGCCGATCTTCTTCATCATCGGGATGCTGAAGGAGCCGGTGATGACCGCGTTGGCCGTGCTGCTGCCGGAGATGGAGCCCATGAGGCCGCTGGACACCACCGCGATCTTGGCCGGGCCGCCCCGGAATCGCCCCGCCAGGGCGGTGGCGAACTCGATGGTGAACAGGCCGAAGCCCGACTTCTCAAGGAAGGCGCCGAAAACGATGAAGAGGAAGATGAAGTTGGCCGAAATATGGGTCGGCAGCCCGAACAGCCCGTCGGTGAGGAAGTACTGGTTGTCGGCCACCAGCGACATCGAAAAGCCCTCGTGATTCAGGAACCCCGGCAGCCAAGGCCCCACGAAGGCGTAGATGAAGACCAGCAGCGCCAGCGCCGCCAGGGGCCAGCCGACTGCCCGGCGGCAACCCTCCAGCACCAGCAGGATGCCGCCGAAGGCCAGGGCGATCTGCCAGCCCGCGAAGGTCTCGACGTGGCCGATGTGATTGACGATCCACTCGTACTCGTAGAACAGGTAGCCCATGGACAGGAGCCAACCCACGACCACCAGCATGTCGTACCAGGGGAGCTTCCCGTCATTCGGCCGCTTGAACGCGGCAAAGCTCAGGAACGTGATCAGGAGCAACAGCGTGACGTGAATCACGCGATGAAAGTACGCTTCGGGTTGTCCGAAGAAGCCGGTGTAGAGGTGGTAGATCGAGGTCCCGAAAGCCACGAGGCTCAGGATGATCCCGAAGACGCCTGCGAGGTTACGCTGCATGTGTACTGCCCGTGCGCTCCGCGCACCGTGCCGGATGCGGCACGGAAATGCCGGACGGCGCTCTCTCTAGTGTCCTGGAGCGGTTGAAGGCGCCCGAAAGAGCGAGGGGCGGCGCTTGCGCGCCGCCCCTCGATTCGGAGGTTCCGGTTACTTGATGATTCCCTTTTCCTTCAGGTACTGGTCCATCCCGGGATGCCGCGGGACCCCCATGTCGTTGGTGGCGTTCTTGGCTGAGACCCGCTCGAACGCCTTCACCGCGCCGGCGTATTCCGGAAGGTTCTCGTAGACGAGCTTGGTGAACTTATAAACCCGCTCGTTCGGAACATTCTTGTTGGTAACGATGGTCGTGAACGTCTGGATGGTGGTCACGTCCTGCTTCTGGTCGTAGTATTTCTTGTCCAGAGTGAACGGCACGGCCGCGGGGTTGGCCGCGTTCATCTTCTTCTGGTCTTCCGCGGAGAACGGCAGGATCCGGATCGGCGCGTGCGCGTGCAACTGGACGATCGGAGAGTAGTTCTCCTCGCCGGGTCCGAGGTAGGCGTCGATGTGCTTGTCCTTCATCTGCGCCACGGTGTCGTTGAAGTTCAGGTGGTTGACCTTGGCGAAATCCTTGTACTGGATGCCGAGGGCGCCCAGCATTTGCTTGTTCAGCGCCTGGAACGAGAACCGCTGGGGCAGCACGTTCACCCTCTTGCCCTTGAGCTGGCTGTAATGGGTGATGTCGGAGTCGGCCCACACGACCCAGAACAGGTAGTTGGAGTAAAGCACCGCGGCCAAGCGGGTGTTCTTGGCCATCTCCGCCCTGCCCTTGAACTTGCCCGTGCCCTTGAGGGCCTGGTCGAACGAGGTGGCGGCGGTCAGCCCGAAGTCGAGCTTGCCGGCCATGACGTTGATCAGGTTGGAGACACCGCCGCCGATGTCCAGTGTGACCTTGTCCTTGTACTGCTTCTCGGCCAGCTTCTGCGTCACGACACCGATGGGATACCAGGAGCCGCCGGGCTTGGAGACGCCGAACTTGTAGCTGTCCGCCAGCGCCGCCGGCGCGAGCGCCGCGACAAATACCGCGACCAACGAAACTACTAGAAACCTCTGAAATCGACTCATCGTGATCTCCTTTCGCTGCTCCCTCCGGCACCCCGTGTACAGGTGCCCGGACAATCAAAGTAGCTGAAGCTACTTGCGCTTTCCCTAAATGTCAAGAACGATAAGACTGGAAAGGGAGTGCAACGAAGATGAGCATGACCAGGCGAAACTTCATCCAGTCCCTCGGCGCGGTCGCCGGAGTGGAGGCCGTTCACCGGACCATGCAGGCTTTGGGACTGTCGGGGATGGGCGATGCCCTCGCCGCGGCGCCCGATCTGCCCCGCGGCTCGGGGCAGGGAAAGAGCGTCGTCATTCTCGGAGCCGGCGTCTCCGGCATGACCGCCGCCTACGAGCTGGCGAAAGCCGGATACCGCTGCACGGTCCTGGAGGCCACCGGCCGCGCCGGCGGCCGAAACCTGACCGTGCGCGGCCGCGACGTGATCGAGGAATTCGGCGGCCGGCAACGGGTGGACTTCGACCGCCGGGACCATCTCTACGCCAACCTCGGACCGGCCCGCATTCCCTACCATCACCGGGCAACCCTCGGCTACTGCAAGGAGTTCGGCGTCGAGCTGGAGGTCTTCACCAACGACAACCGCGCGGCGCTGTTCCACAATCGGGAGCACTTCGGCGGCAAGCCCGTGGTGGCGCGTCAGGTCATCACCGACACCCGCGGCTACATCGCCGAGCTGCTCGCCAAGGCGGTCAACCAGGGCGCGTTGGACGGCGAACTGACGGGCGAGGACAGAGAGCGCATCCTCGACATGCTCGTCCGGTTCGGCGGCTTGAACCCGGACCACGTCTACAAGGGCTCCAACCGGAGCGGCTACCAGGGCGAGAAGATCCATGAAGGCCTCAAGGCCGGGGACGTGAACCCCCCTCTGGACCTGAGCGAACTGCTCCAGGCGGACTTCTGGCACTACAAGCTCCACTACAGCCACTTTCTCAACGCGAACCCCACACTGTTTCAACCCGTCGGCGGCATGGACGCCATCGTCAAGGCTTTCGAAGAACGCGTCCGGCCGCTCATCCGATACCGCAGCGTCACGAAGGAAATCCGCAAGACGCCCGCAGGCGTTCGCATCGTTTACCGGCAGGCGGGACGGGATTCCGACGACGCCATCGACGCCGACTTTGCCGTCTGCACCATACCCGCTCCCGTTCTGAAGGATATTCCCAACGACTTCTCCCCGGAGACGCGGGCGACCATCGAATCGATCGAGTTCGTGAACGCCGTCAAGATCGCCTTCCAGACGCGCCGTCGCTTCTGGGAGGAAGACCACGCCATCTACGGCGGAATCTCCTGGACCGACCAGGACATCACGCAGATCTGGTACCCGCCGTACGGCTATCACCGCGACAAGGGCATCCTCATGGGCGCCTACACCTGGGACCAGAAGCCCGGAACACGCTTCGGCGACATGAACCCGGCCGAGCGGCTCCGGGCCGCCATCACGGAGGGCGAGCGCATCCACCCCGGATACGCCGCGGAGATGGAATCCGGCGTGAGCCGAGCCTGGGCCAGGACGCCCTTCCAGAAGGGCGGCTGGCCGCGCAGCCGCGACAAGTCGCCCGAGGCGCTGCAAAGGGCTGACGGAGCCATCCACTTCGCCGGCGACCAGGTCACCGGCCTGCCCGGATGGCAGGAGGGCGCCGTGCTTGGGGCGCACCTGGCGGTCGGCGCCATCAACCGGCGGGTCCTGGGGAAGTAATGGCGGCCTTCGACTTCGCTTCGCTACGCTCAGGACGAACGGTTGGGGGAACCCAATCATTAATCCGTTCGTCGTGAGCGTAGCGCCGCGCGAGCGGCGCGAAGTCGAAGGACACCATCCTTGCACAGGGTCTTCTTGACAACCCTGGGGGAATTGGCTACGCACCCCCCAAAGCACGTCCATCCCCATGAAACCCGCACCCTTCAGCTACTACTGTCCAGAAACGCTGGACGAAGCGGTCCATCTGCTCGACGAGCACGGCGACGACGGCAAGATCCTCGCCGGCGGACAGAGCCTGATGCCGCTCATGAGCCTGCGACTGGCGCGTCCGGCGGTGATCGTGGACATGAACCGCGTTCCTGGTCTCGACCGCATTGACGCCAATGGCGATGGCGGCATCGGCATCGGCGCGATGACGCGCCAGCGGGCACTTGAGCGCGACGCCGTTTTCGCCGAACGGAATCCGCTGCTGGCAGCGGCCGTTCCCCTCATCGGCCACTTCCAGATCCGCAACCGCGGCACGGTGGGCGGCAGCCTGGTCCATGCCGATCCGGCATCCGAACTGCCGGCGGTGAGTGTGGCCCTGGGAGCCGACTTCGTGCTCGCCAGTGCCGGCGGCGAACGGGTGGTGAGCGCCGACGACTTCTACCTGGGCTACATGGCCACGGCCTGCGAGGCCAACGAAGTGCTGACCGAGATCCGCGTCCCGGCCTGGAAACCGGGCCGTCTCTGGGCCATCGACGAGGTGGCCCGGCGCAAGGGCGACTTCGCCATGGTAGGCGTGGCGCTGTGGGCGGACATGGACGGGACGGCGTGCGCGGACGCCCGGATCACGCTGTTCGGAGTGGGCGGCCGGCCCGTCCGGGTGGAGAAGGCGGAGCAGCGCCTCAAGGGCGCCGCCCTGGACGACGCCACCCTCAAGGACGTGGAGCGCATCGTCTTCGAAGAGCTGGACCCGGACTCCGACATCCACGCGTCGGCGCTCTACCGCAAGGAGGTGGGCGGCGTCCTCACCCGGCGCGCTCTCGTCGCGGCCGCGGCGAGAGGCACGGAGGGCAACGGCGCATGAGCACCAAGAGCATCCTCAACCTGACGGTCAACGGCAAGGCCTACGAGAAGCTCGTGGAAGTCCGCATGACGCTGGCGGACTTCCTCCGGAACGAGCTGGACCTCACCGGCACCCACCTGGGCTGCGAGCACGGCGTGTGCGGCGCCTGCACGGTGATCATGGACGGCGAGGCGGTGCGCTCGTGCCTGCTGCTCGCGGTGCAGGCGGAAGGAGCGGCCCTGGAGACGGTCGAGGGGCTGGCGGACGGCGACCGATTGCATCCCCTGCAGACGGCCTTCCAGGACCGGCACGCGCTCCAGTGCGGCTTCTGCACCCCCGGCTTCCTCATGACCGCGACCGCCTTCCTGAAGGAAAACCCCAGCCCCAACGAAGCCGAGATCCGCGAGGCCATCTCGGGAAACATCTGCCGCTGCACCGGCTACCAGCCCATCATCGAGGCCATCGCCCAGGCGGCGCCGGAAGTGAGCGGGTCCGACACGGACTGACGGCACGCGCTGGAACCGGAAGCCCGTGTGCTCTCGCTCCGGACATGGTCCTGGCCTGGAATCAGCCATGACGCATTCCCCTGAACAAGAGGCTCACTGAGATGGCGGAAACTTACATCGGCGCTCCCATCAAGCGGCGCGAGGACGTCCGGTTTATCACCGGCGCCGGCACCTACGTCGACGACATCAAGCTGCCCCACATGGTGCATGCCGCGATCCTGCGCAGCCCCCACGCCCACGCCCGCATCCGTAACATCGACACCAGTAGTGCCGAGTCCCTGCCCGGCGTGGTGTCGGTGTTCACCCTCAAGGACATCGGCGAGCTGGACGCCACCGTCCCCATCCGAATGTACAAGATCCCGGGCCTCGACAAGTACCTCCAGCCGTCGCTGGCGCGGGACGTGGTGCGTTACGTGGGCGAGCCCGTGGCGGTGGCGGTGGCGGAGAGCCGCTATCTGGCCGAGGACGCCCTGGACTCCATCGACGTGGAGTACGAAGTGCTCCAGGAAGTGATGGACGTACGCGAGGCGCTGGAGGACAAGGTGCTGGTGCACGAAGACAACGGCACCAACCTGGCAGGCGTCCACCACGTCAACATCGGCGACGTCGACAAGGCCTTCGAGGAGGCCGACTACACCCGGCGGGAGGAGTTCCGGGTCCATCGCTTCACCGGCAACCCCATGGAGACTCGCGGCATCCTGGCCCACTTCGACCGCGGCAAGGGCGAGCTCAGGGTCTACGGGGCCACCAAGCTGCCGCACCTGAACCGCCAGACCATCGCCGCGTTCCTGCAACTGCCGGAGCACAAGTGCCACTTCGAGGAGAACGACGTGGGCGGCGGCTTCGGCATCCGCGGCGAGCTCTATCCCGAGGACTTCCTGATCCCGTTCGCCTCCGTGCGTCTCGGGGTCCCGGTCAAGTGGATCGAGGACCGGCGCGAGCACCTGCTGGCGGCCAACCACTCGCGGCAGGTCACCTGCGAGCTGGAGATCGCGGCGCGCAAGGACGGCACGCTGCTGGCGGTGCGGGCGCAGATCTACGGTGACATGGGCGCCTACGTGCGCACCCACGGCGGACTGGTGCCCTGCTCCACGGCCGCGCTGCTGACCGGGCCCTACCGGATCCCCAACTACGAGGCCAACATCCACTGCATCATGACCAACAAGACCGGCATGGGCACGTTGCGAGCGCCAGGCCGGGTGGAGTCGTGCTTCTACCGCGAACGCATGCTCGACATGATGGCCCGGGATCTGGACCTGGACCCGGTGGAGCTGCGGCGGAAGAACCTGGTCAAGCCCGAGGAGATCCCGTACGAGATCGGCTTCACCCGCCCCAGCAAGCACCCCACCATCCTGGACAGCGGCGACTATCCGAGCGCCCTCAGACAGGCCCTGGAACGGTTTCGGTACGAAGACCTGCTACAGCACCAGGGACTCCGGGAGGACGGCCGCTACCACGGCGTTGGCCTGTCCTACTTCGTCAAGAACACCGGCGGCCTGGAGCCCTACGAGGGCGCCCGCATGGTGGTGGGCGAAGGCGGCGGGGTCACCGTGTTCCTGAGCATCGCGCAACTGGGCCAGGGGCACGAGACCGCCATGGCGCAGATCTGCGCCGATGCCCTGGGCGTTCCCATGGACGCCATCTCCGTGTTCCACGGCAACACCGACCTCTCGCCCTTCGGCTGGGGCACCTTCGCCAGCCGCGGCACGGTCATGGCGGGCAACGCCGTGCACATCACCGCGCTGCAGCTCAAGGACAAGATCCTGGCGGCGGCCGCCCGGCACCTGGACGCGGACGCGGAGAGCCTGTCACTGGAGGACGGCAACATCGTCCGGTCGGGCACCGAGGCGCCGGCGGTGCCGCTGGGCGACCTGGTGGCGCACATGCGCGAGTCCATCACCCCCGAGCAGGGAGTGCCGGAACTGGAGGCCACCGCCTACTACAACTCCGACAACATCACCCACACCTACGGCGTGCACCTGGCCCAGGTGGCCGTGGACCCCGAGACCGGCATGCTGGAAGTGCTCAAGTACCTGGTGGTGGAGGACGTGGGCCGGATGGTCAACCCCCTCATGGTGCACGGCCAGACCGTGGGCGCCGCGGTGCAGGGCATCGGCGGCGTGGTGCTGGAAGAACTCGTGTACGGCGAGGGCGGCCAGCTCCTCACCACCACGTTCCTGGACTACCTGTTGCCCACCAGCACCGACGTCCCCCCCATCGACGACCTCGTGCTGGAGGAAGCCCCTTCGCCCTACAACCCGTTGGGCGTCAAGGGCGCCGGGGAAGGCGGCATCGTCGGCACCGCCGGCGCCCTGGGCAACGCCGTCAGCAACGCCCTCGGCATCGAGGTCAAGGACCTCCCCCTGAGCCCCGACCGCATCCGCGCCTGGATCCGGGCGCGTGAAGACGGCTAGCGCCCAAGCCACACCCTCTCCCTCCGGGAGAGGGTGGCCGAAGGCCGGGTGAGGGGTCCCAAGCAGCGTGCCCGCCCGCCCTCACCCCGACCCTCTCCCAGAGGGAGAGGGAGTCTCTTGCCTGAGCGCCCGCCAAACCCGTTCCGGGGTCAGCGGCAGGTCGCGGATGCGGACGCCGGTGGCGCGGGCCAGGGCGCTGACCACGGAGGGGGCGACGGAGAAGATGCCGCCCTCGCCCATGCCGCGGCTGCCGTAGGGACCGATGCCGTCGCGGTTCTCCACCAGATAGGTGTGATACTCCGCCGGAAGGTCTTGGAACTTCGGCACCCGGTAGTCGACGAGGTTGGGGTTCAGCAACTGATGGTCGTCGTGCACCATCTGCTCCATGAAGGTGTGGCCGATGCCCATCATCGCGGCGCCTTCCTCCTGTCCGATGCAGTGTTGCGGATGGATGGCCTTGCCGACGTCGGCCACCGATACGTAGCTCGCCAGGTTCAGCGCGCCGGTGTCGCGGTCGATGTCCAGCTCGGCGACGCCCATGCCCACTTCCCAGAGCACGGGGGTCTTCCAGCCGACCATCTCGGGGCCCATGGTGCCGCGCCCGACGATCTCGCCGGCGACAGCGCCGAAACGGCTGGCGAGGGCGTCGGTGAAGGACATCGCCTGCTCGCCGGCCACGAGCCGCCCCTCGGACAGCTTCACCTTCCCGGCCGTCACCCCGAACGATCTGGCCGCGATGGCACGCAACTGCCGCTTGAGGTCATGGGCCGCGGCCTGGACCGCGCGGCCCATGACCGTGGTGGAGCGGCTCGCTCCGGTGGAGTGGTCGTATGGCGTGGCGGTGGTGTCCACGGACACGATCTGAACCCGGTCGAGCGGCAGCGTCAGCTCCTCGGCGACGATCTGTGTGAAGGTCGTCTTGACGCCCTGGCCCATCTCGGTGCTGCCGGCCATCACTGACACGTGGCCGTCGGGCCCCAGGCGCACCAGCGCCACCGACACCGGCAACACGCCTCCGGCGTTGGTGGAGCCGCAGGCCAGGCCCAAGGGCGGGCCGCTGAGCTCCTGTCCGCGAATCTCTGTTCCGCCGCCCGTTCCATCATCCTTCCCAACGCCTTTTCGACCGCTGGCGCGCCGACGCCAGCGCGACGCCGATACCAAGCGCCGAAGACTCGAATGAAGGTTCACGTCCACCGGCCGCAGCCTCGGCTGGAGCCTCTCGCCCTTGATGAGCAGGTTCCGGTCACGCAGTTCCACGGGGTCCATGCCCAGCTCCGCCGCGATCTCGTCCATCTGCGACTCGCAGGCGAAGATGGTCTGGGGCGCGGCGACGGAACGGAACGAGCCGGCGGAGCCGGCGTTGGTGTGCACGGAGTAGACCTCGCTCCGGATATGGGGGATCCGGTAGGGTCCCAGCACCCGGGTGGCGGCGAGTTGGGCAACCATCCGGGTGTTCTCGGTGAACGCGCCCGTGTCGAGATGGATCTCCGCCTGCCGCGCCACCAGGGTGCCGTCGTCCATCACCCCGGTCCTGAGCTTTACCGTGGCGCCGTGCCGGCGCACCGTCACCATGGCCTCGGGGACCGACAGGCACAGACGCACCGGCCGGCCCGATTTTCGCGAGAGCAGCACCACCAGCGGCTCGAACTTGCTGTAGGACTTCCCGCCGAAGCCGCCGCCCAGGAACGACACCTGCAGGCGCACCTGGGAGCGGGTCACGCCGAAGATGCGCGCGATATCCCCCTGCACCAGGAACGGGTGCTGCGCCGAGGACCACATGTCGATGCGGTCGGCGCCCCATCGGGCCACGGCGCCGTGGGGCTCCATGCTGTAGTGGTAGACGGAAGGGAACGTGTAGCGGCCTTCGAAAACGCGGTCGGCAGCGGCGAAGCCCTCTTCGACGTTGCCCTGCTCCACCCGTTCATGGGCGCACACGTTGCCGGGCGCATCGTCGTGGATCAGCGGCGCACCCGTCGCCAAGGCCGCATCCGTGCCCAGCGCCGACGGCAGCTCCTCGTAGTCCACTTCGATCAGTGCCAGCGCCGCCTCCGCGGTGTGCTCGTCCACCGCCGCCACCGCCGCCACCGGCTCACCCACGTAGCGCACCTTCTCCATGGCCACCACCGGACGGCCGTTGTAGTAAGGGTCCAGGCCCTCCAAGTCGCCCGCCGTAACCACCGCGCGCACGCCACGAAGCGCCTCCGCCCTCGTGGCGTCGATGCCCCGGATGCGCGCGTGCGGCAGCGGGCTCCGCAGGATCCGGCCTTCGAGCATTCCCGGCAGCACGATGTCGCCCGTGTACTTGGCCCGCCCGGTCACCTTGTCGACGCCGTCGACCCGGGGAACGTCCCGGCCCACGTGCTGGAAACTCGATTGCGGCATGGCTTCTCCTGGTGTCGTGTCCCGCAAATTCATTTACGGGACACGACACCGGCTGTCTTGCATGATTAAGTGGTTGCGGACACGTCAACATACCACAGTTCCGGTGCACGCCACCGCCGCCGGGGCGGACGACCCGGTGGTCATGGCTGAATATGACAGGACCATCCGAAGCCGTTCCTTTGTTGTTCTTCTTGAATCGCGGTTTGAGTTGCGGTAATTGCAAGAGCGTCACCGGATGGCCCCAAGTCGAGTTGTCGGCGGAGGTGGAACGGTACCCGCGCGGGCCGAATGATCTCAAAGACGATAGGAATGCGAGATGGCACAATCAACTGAATCCGGCCGGCCCCAATGGCTCGGCATCGTTCAATTGGCCGCAATCCTCCTCGTAATCGTGATCGCCCTTTACTTCGCGCGCGCGCCCAGTCGCGTGGCGCTTGACGCCGCGCCCGACCTGGCCGCGGAGAAAGGCAAGCCCACCGTCAGCGTGATCAACCCCACGCCGGCCACACAAGCGCTGACCGTCCGGTTGACGGGTTCCGTCCGGATCGAAGAGCAGACGCGGGTGATGTCCGAGGTGACGGGGCGCGTGGTGTGGATTTCACCGAAGTTCAGCAACGGCGGATCGATACCGGCCAACGAGACGTTTATCAAGATCGATACCGCCGAACACGAACTCCGGGTGGAAAGGGCGGAGATGGCGGTGAAGGCAGCGGAAGCCCGCGTGTGGGTGGAGAAGGCCGGCGGCGAAGAAGACGCGAGGGAATTCTTGCGCGCGAACCCGGGCGCCGAGGTTTCCGACTCGGTCCGCCGCTTGCCGTCCATAGCGGAAATGGAAGCCGAGCTGGCGCAGGCGCGGACGGTGCTGAAGCTCGCGAAGCTGCGGCTGGAACAGACGAACATCTCGCTGCCGTACGACAGCCGCGTGCTGGCCACCGAGCTGGAGGTAGGCGAGTTCGTAGGGCCCGCCAGGTCGGTGGCGGGGCGCGCGGCGAGGCTGGGCACCGTGTATCGGACCGATGCGATCAGGGTGAGAGTGCCGGTGGACCCGAAGGACCTGGCGTACCTCTCCCCGGTGATCGGCCGTTCCGCCCGCGTCCGGACCCAGTTGGGGGCGTACGACGCAGCCGTGGAACGCGTGTCGGCGGCCGTGGCCCCGGGCACGCGCCTCGCCGGATTGTTCCTCAAGTTCTCGGATGACGCGCCCAGGCGGACACTGCCGCTGCCGGGCATGTTCGCGGAAGTCCGGATCGAGGGGCCGTCGTACGAGAACGTCTACGTGCTGCCGGAATCGGTTCTGCAGGAAGGCGGCAGCGTCTGGGTGGTCGACAAGGGCGCGTTGAAGTCGGTAGTGCCCAAGACGCTCGGACGCACGGGCGCGGGCTGGGTCGTGGAAGCGTTCGCCGCGGGCGACGGCGTGGTCATCGGCGCACCGCCCGGAGCCAGAAAAGGTCTGGCGGTGGCGACGGCGGCGGCGAAATAGCGGAGTCCGGACATGAGCACCACCGACGCTGGAGCCGGCGCCGCCGCAAAGGGACCGATCGCCTGGTTCGCGCGCAATCCGGTCGCCGCCAACCTGCTGCTGTTGTTCCTGATCATCGGCGGCGTGATCGCCGGACGGCATCTCGCCGTTCAACTCTACCCCTACGTCGATCTTCGGACGATTACCGTAACGGTGCCCGCGCCCGGTTCATCGCCCAAGGAGGTGGAAGAAGACATCAACCGCCGCATCGAGGAAGCCATCGTCGGGCTCAGAGGGGTAGCAAGGGTCGTGGGGACGGCCACCGAGGGGCGCGGCCGGCTCCAGGTCGAACTGGAAACCTTTGCCGACCCGCACACAGCGCTGAATGATGTCCAGAACGCCGTGGACGGCATCGAGAACTTTCCGCCGCTGAACGCCGAGAAACCGGAGGTCGAGCTCCATCGAATCTCCATCGAGGTCCTGACGCTGGCCGTGTCGTCGTCCCACGCATCGGAAAACGCGTTGCGCCTCGCCGCCGAGGACGTGCGCGACCAGCTCCTGGCGCTGCCGTCGGTTTCACAGGTGGCGCTGCTGGGCACCCGCGACCGGGAGATCACCATCGAGCTGAGCGAGGAAGAGCTGCGGCGGCACAATCTCTCCATCGCCCAGATCTCCAGTATCGTGAGGCGGGCCTCGCTCAACCTCACTTTCGGTGAACTGCGAACCGAGGCCGGCGGCGTGGTCCTGCAGACCATCACCAAGCGGCGCACCGGCGCCGAGTTCAGAGACATCCCCTTGATCACGCGGCTCAGCGGCGCCATCGTCACCCTCGGCGACGTCGCCACCATCCGCGACGGGTTCGTCGACGAACAGATCGTCTCCGAGGTCAACGGCCGACCCACCGTGTTCGTCCGGGTCGATGCCGTCGAGCATGAGTCGGTGGTCGAGATCGGTGACGAAATCAAGATGTGGCTCGCCGGCCACAAGGCTCGCGGCAACATCACGGTCGGCATCTGGAACGACCGGGCCGCACCCGCGCTGGACAGGCTGCAGGAGATCATCCGCAACGGCATCCTCGGCGCGTTGCTGGTTTTCCTGACCCTCGTTCTAGTGTTCGACCTGCGCGTCGCCACCTGGATCACCATAGGGATTCCCTTGTCCTTCATCGGTTCGCTGATCTTCTTCGGCGCCGCCGACCTCACCCTGAACATCGGCACGATCTTCGCCTTCTTCCTGCTTATCGGCATCGTCGTGGACGACTCCGTGGTGGTCGGCGAGAGCATCGCGGCGGAACGCGAGAGCGGGAAGAGCCCGGCGGATGCGGCAATCTCGGGCGCCAGGGCGATGGTGGGTCCGATCACGGTGGGGGCGGCCACCACCTTGCTCGCCTTCGCGCCGCTTCTCTTCGTCACCTCGGGCGGCTACCAGCTCACCACCGTCTTTCCCTATGTGGCGCTCTTCGTCCTCGCGGTCTCGCTCATCGAGTCCTTCTTCGTCCTGCCCGCACATCTGTCGCACGATCGCCCGTGGAGCCTGTCGCCGCTGAGCGACATCCAGCGCCGGGTGGACGGCCTGATCGACCGGGCGCGGGACTCGGTGGTGGCGCCGTCGGTGGCGCGCGCCGTGCAACATCCCTGGCTCACCCTGGGGATCGGAGCGGTCGTGGTGCTCATCGGGGTGCTGCTGCTGCGATCCGACAACGTCCGGGTCGTCATCTTCGACCAGGATGCGCTCGCCTCCGACAGCATTCAGGCGGATCTGCATCTGCCCGCGGGGACGCCGTTCGAACAGACTCTCGCCGCGGCCGAGCGTTTCGCGGCAGCCGCCCGCTCCATCAACGATCAACTCGACGGAACGTCGATCAGATCCGTGGCGGTCACCGCCGGCAATCTCACGCAGATTCGGACATCGGACATCGGGCGCAACCGCAGCAACGTGGCTTCGGTGCGGATCCATCTCAACCCGCGTCCGGTGCGCACCGCATCGGCCAGGGACATCGAACGGGCATGGCGCCGGAACGTGGGCGACACGTCGGAACTGGAGAGCGTTGAGTTTCAGAGCGCACGGGTGAAACCCAAGCCGCCTGTCTCGTATGCGCTGAAGCACCCCGACACGGACGTGTTGCGAAATGCCGCCGCGGAGTTGAGAGCCTCCCTGGCCACCGTACCGGGGGTCTTCGGTATCTCCGACAGCTTGTCCGCCGGCAAGCGACACTTCGAGATCCAACTCACGCGGGCCGGAAAAGCGGCGGGACTGACGCCGGCGGGCGTCGGCGCCCAGTTGCGCGCCAGTTTCCACGGCGTGGAAGTCCAGCGCATCCAGCGCGGCCGGGAGGAAGTCAGGGTCGTGGTCCGGTACCCGGCCGAACGGCGGCAGAGCCTGGGAGACCTGGCCAGCGAGCGGCTCCACCGGCCCGCGGGCAGGAACGGGCAACGGGGCGAGGACCGTGGCGCTGCCGGCGGCGGTGAGGTGCCGCTGTCCACGGTGGCAACGCTCACCGAGAAGCGCGAGTTGACCACGCTGACGCGGATCGACGGCAAGCAGGCCGCATTCGTCGACGGGCGTATCGACGCCGTCGTGACAACCCCTCGCAACGCCAGGCGGGAGATCCGGGAAGGGATCATCCCCGGCCTGCTCGCCAAATACCCCGGCCTCAAGGTCGAGCCCGACGGGGGTGCGCGGGACGAGAAGGCGCTGCTGGGAACGCTGGGGCTGCTGGTCCCCATCGTGCTGCTGGCCATGTACGCGCTGATGGCAGCGTTCCTGCGCAGCTACTGGAAACCTCTGGTGGCCGTGGTGGGCATACCGATTTCGTTCGCCGGAGCGGTGCTGGCCCACTGGATACTCGGGTGGGATTTCGCCGCCATGTCACTGTTTGGAATCGTCGCAGTGGGCGGGATCATCGTGAACGACGCGCTGGTGCTTCTGGACCGCTACAACCATCTCCGCAAGGAGAACGACATGATGCCGGCCATCGCGGCGGCGTCCGCCGCCACCCGCCATCGCTTCCGCGCGGTGATGCTGACCAGCCTGACCACGGTGGTGGGACTGTCGCCGTTGCTCTACGAACGCAGCGACGAGCTGATCTTCCTGGTGCCGTTCGTGGTCAGCATGCTGGGCGGACTGGTGTTGTCCACGATTTTCATCCTGTTCCTCCTTCCGGCTCTGGTGATGATCGTCGATGGGCGTTACGACTAGTCTCCGTCGTCGGGATCCGGCCAAGCCCGGTCCCGACGATGCAGGTTTGACCCTCCGGTCGCCATCATGAACCCCATCCGCCTCATCCAGTTCCGCGCCGCCTACAACCTGCCGGTGCATGCGGCGTTGGAGAACGGCATCTTCGCCGACGGCGGGCTCGCCGTGGAGATCGAGTACACGCCGGGCTCGGCGTATCTGCTGGAGGCGGTGCGAACCGGGCGTTGCACCATCGGCCACGCGGCCGTGGACGACGTGGTCTGCGACGTGGAGAACCAGCCCGGCTCGGACGTGTTCGCGTTCATGGGGCTCCACAGCGGGCTGTTGAGCCTCGTCGGCGCGCCCGGGTGTCCCACCATGGAATCATTGCGCGGCAAGCCGCTGGCGGTGGACGCGCGCGACAGCGGCTTCGTCTTCATCCTGGAAAAGGCCCTGCGCGACCACGGCATCGGGCCGGACGAGTACGAACTCGTGGAAGTGGGGGGCTGGGAGAGCCGCTACCAAACCCTCATCGAGGGGAAGCTCTACGCCACGCTGCTGACAACACCCTTTGTCGGAGCCGCTCTGGAACGTGGCTGCCACGTCATCGCCCGGGGCGAGGAGATGATGCCGGTCTACCAGGCGACCGCGGGTCTGGCACGGCGCTCCTGGGCGGAGACCAACCGGACGCATCTGGTCGACTACATCCGTTGCTACGTGGCCGCCACCGGGTGGTGCTTCGCGCCGGAAAACCGGGGTAGCTGCCTCGACATCCTGGAGCGGCACAACGGCCTCACCGGCGCCGCCGCCGAGGAAACCCTGGACTCGCTGCTGGACCCGGAGCACGGCCTCTACCCCAAGGCCGCGCTGAACATTCCCGGCATCGCCGCCGCCCTCGACCTCCGAGCCGGCATGGGCTACATGGCCTCCCCCCCGCCACCGCCGGAGAAGTACATCGACGTTTCCTACCACGACGCGGCTGTTCGCTGATTCAAGACCGTAGCCATCGATCGCTCGCCCCCACGTTCCAAATGGGCTGCGGGAGGCGCGGCAGTATTTGTAGTCGCAATGTAGTCTTGATCTGTCGCTCTCCGTGTCGTAAGTTGGTTCGTAACGAAGCGCTCGAGGATCCTCATGGAACTTGCAATGCGGGAAGCCAAAGCCCGCCTCTCGGAACTCGTGGCGGCCGCACGGAGTGGCGAGCGGGTCGTCATCACCAGACACGGCCGCCCGGCCGTGGAACTCGTGCGTTGCGACAGACGTGGCGGGATCGACTTCGACAAGCTGGAAGCCGCGCGGCGGGACCTTGGGCTCGGAGGCGAGAGGGAGCGGTGGCCGGAGGAGTTCAACGATCCGGATTTCAGCCGGCGCGTCCTCGGCCTGGAAGACAAGCCCGAATAGATCCGCACTCCGTGCGTATTCTTCTCGACACCTCTTATCTCTACGACCTCATGGAGGCCCCTGGGAAACTCCTGGCGGCTGAGCGCAGATTCTTCGAAAGCAACGAGTCGGAGTTTTTCGTGAGCGCTGTATCGATCTGGGAGATGCGCCTCAAGCACAGCGCTCGCCACCTGTCGGGAACACGAAAGAGCCCCTTCGAACCGAACGACGTGCTTGCTGTCTTAAAGGGACAGGATGTGACGCTTTTGCCGATGACCGCCGCCCATGCCGCACGCTCGCTCGAAACGCCGCTGGAACACAAAGATCCGTTCGACGAACTTCTCCTCGTGCAGGCTCAAGAAGAGAAACTGAAGCTCCTCACGGCCGACCGTCAACTTCTAGGCCACCCATTGGCGATTGCGGTGCCGGGGGCCGCCTAGGCTTCGCAATCCCCCCGGCGACCGGCCTATTGGAACAGGAACAACTGCTCCGGAGCCTCGCCCCGCGACGCGGGCGAGAGTTCCGGAAGCTCGGCGATCCGCGATTCAAGCCAGCGGATGTAGGTGCGGTGCCTGGAGCGCTGGCGGATGGCCTCGACGCACAGGGAGCGCACCCGGCCGGCGTAGTGGCGCCAGTTCTCGCGCACGGCTCGCGGCATGCGCAGGTAGGTAGGAGCATCGTCGCAGAAGAGCTCGCTGCGGGCGAGGGTCCAGATGTCGCACTGGGTCTCGCCGCCGGGGAGCGGCTCCCACGCGGGGGCACCGGCCGGAGGCGGCAACTTGGTCAGCCCCTGCAGGAGATGAGTCAACTCGTGGCCGATGGTGTTGTAAGTCAAGCCGCGGACCCGCAGGCGAATGTACAACGGCAGCCGGAGCCGGGTGGGGATGAACGCGACCCCGAGCTTTGTCCTGGTATGGCCGACCCGGACTTCGAGGTTCCGTAGCTCCGGGAACTGGCGCAGCGACTGCGCGAGCATGCGCACGGCGCGCCGCGTGAGGCGCTTTTCCATCTGCGGCGTGAACGAGACGGACACGCCCATTCCGGGGGACAACAGGGTCATGGCTGCGTCGCCGCCATGGAGCCGGAACTCGGGTTCTTGTCCAGTCACGCCAACAACTGTGTTAGAATACGCAGGGTCGCAGCCGCCGTTGAGGCTCGCGGGCACGGGCGGGTTTGAAACCCTCCTACCTACAAGATGACACCGATACGCAGGTATGCGCTTTCATCACCAATGGTTACGTAACTATCTGCTTTAACGATGAAAACCCTTCTGCCAGACCACGCCCCGCTCCCGCTTCGATGCGCTCCGTTTCCTTCTCCTGTGTTGACTTTGGGGTTGACTGCTGGCATGATCTTCCTATGGAAAGTCGCGAAAAGCCGGTTCGAGAAAATCGAGACGTCTCCGCAAAGAACACCGCCAGGGTCAAGCTCACCCTGACCAAAAGGTCCGTAGACGCTCTGGAGCCCGAAGACAAGCCCTGGATCGCCTGGGACGACCGGTTGACCGGCTTTGGTGTACGCGTGCATCCCTCGGGCGCAAAGGCTTTCCTCGTAAACTACCGCGCGGGCAATGGAGGGCGCAAGGCCCCCAACAAGCGTGTGGTGGTGGGCCGTGCCGGGCGGATCACCCCGGATCAGGCAAGGCGGCGTGCGCAAGAGCTCCTGGGGCGGGTGGCCGCGGGTGAGGATCCCGCG
The DNA here is from genome assembly GCA_022827045.1 of Candidatus Binatia bacterium. The sequence goes on along the minus strand of JAJDTQ010000143.1, from coordinate 1,399 downwards.
GGAGAGCGGGCGGAAGCCCGTTCCGTGCCGACGCTGGGCGAGGCCTGCAAGGACTACATCGAATCGGGCCACGGCCGCGCGGCCAGCACGGAGCGGGGCTATCGGCGGTATGCGGCTCTGTATCTCGGCGACTGGCTCTCCCGTCCCTTGGACGGCATCACCCGCCGGGACGTGGAGAGCCGTTTCCGGCTTCTCACGGAGCGCCGCGGGGAGATGCCCGCCAACCAGTGCCTGTCGTTCCTGCGGTCGGTGTACCGGAGACCGTGCGTGGACCACGAGGGTCTGCGGAACCCGGTGGAGCAGTGGCTTGCGGGCGGGGGGCGCTACCACCGGAAGACGCGCAAGCGGATATCGTCCCCCGCGGAGGTGCTGCCGTGCTGGGGCGTGGGGATCGAGGCGGCGGTGGGGAACCCTGTACGCCGTGACGCGATCCTGTTCGGGCTCTACACGGGGATGAGGCGTGGAGAGATCCTGGCGCTCCGGTGGGAGGACGTGGACCTGGCGAAGGGGCTGTTCCGGGTGGAGGAAACCAAGACCCGGGTTCCGCTGGAGTTGCCGGTGACGCGCCAGCTCGGAGAAATCCTGGCGCGGCGGCAACGGGAGGGCTACGCCGTTTCGGAGGAGCTTCGCGGCTGGGTGTTCCCGTCCCGGTCGAGCGAGTCGGGGCACGTGGAGGAGCTTCAGGCGTACTACGAGGAGATCGGGCGGGCGGGCGGCGTGAAATTCTGGTTTCACGCGCTGCGCAACTGCTTCATCACGGTGGCCGAACGGGAATTGATGCTGCCGCGGTCCTTGACCAAGCGGCTGGTGAACCACGCCCGGCCCGGCGACGTGACGGAGGGCTACGCCGCGGACTGGACGGTGGAGCAGCTTCGGGAGCCGGCGCAAAGGATAGCTGACCGAATCGACGAGCTCGCCGGGTCGGACGCGCCAGTAGCGGACGCTCGCATGCGTGCGGGATGACGCGCGGCGCGCGCGAGGTTGGCTGGAAACGCGGGTGCCGCAATCCGGATTCCGGCCGAGTTTCACCGGTCAATGAATGTCAACTTACGCCTGTCAGTTTCCGCGCGCAGGTCTAGTCGCCCTGGCGGGCTTCCAACTTGTCCAGTTCTTCCATCAGGCGTCGCTTTGCCTTGTGGCGAAGGCGCAACCCTGCAATATAACCGCGGTACTCGTCGCTCCGCCCAAGACCCCGCAAAAGCTTTTCCGTCCTCGACAGATAAGGCATGGCCGCTCGATAGGCCCCCGGTTTGACTTGGGCGATCAGATTCTCCGCCTTGCGTCTCCAGATCTCCAGACTCACGTCAGGATGGGTTCCCGCAACAGCCCTGGCGACAGCTTCGGCATGATGGTCCTTGCGGGGCGCCTCCCGAAACCACCGCAGGGCGTCCTCGGTTCG
>JAJDTQ010000240.1 GCA_022827045.1 Candidatus Binatia bacterium | reverse complement strand
GGGCGATGCGGGTGATGCGGATGCCGAGGGGCTTGACCACCTTGGCGACGTAAAGGGCGGTGGCGTCCCCCGCCCGGGTGGCGTTGGTGGCGACGATGATTTCGGCGGGAGGATTGGCGCGGATCCGGTTGAGCAGCTCCTTGATCTTGAGGGCCTCGGGTCCGATCCCGTTGAGCGGCGAGATGGCGCCGTGGAGGACGTGGTAGAGGCCCTTGTATTCGCCGGAACGTTCCACCGCCATTAGATCCGACGGCTCCTCCACCACGCAGACGGTGGCGGCATCCCGGCCTGGGTCGCGGCAGACCTTGCACAGGGCCACCTCTTCCGTTCCCGGAGGAATCTCGCTCAAGCCGAAACACCGGGGACAGAGTCCCATCTCGCGTTTCAGTCGGTCCATGCTTCCAGCCAGTGCCAGCACCGAATCCTTGCCTTCCTTCAGAAGGTGGAAGGCGAGGCGTCCGGCGGTCTTCTCGCCGATGCCGGGCAGCCTGGAGAGCTGCTCGATGACTCGCGCCAGCGGTGCCGGATACCCGGTCATGGCATGAGCCCGGGGATCTTGAATCCTCCCGTCAGCTTGCTCATCTCCTCCGAGGCCATTTCGCGGGCGCGCCTGAGCCCCTCGTTGACGGCGGCGCGCACGAGATCCTCCAGCATCTCCACGTCATCCGGATCGACGGCGCTGGGGTCCACCTTGATGGAGGACAGCACGAACTGGCCGTTGACGGTGACGCGGACCATGCCGCCGCCCGAGGTGGCTTCCACGGTCTTCTTCGCCAACTCTTCCTGGATCTTGGCAAGCTTCGCCTGCATCTCCTGGGCCTGCTTCATGAGGCCGCCCATGCCGCCGAATCCCTCACTCATGTGACACTCCCTTCAGCGGGCAGGCTACTTCACCGTGCCCCCGAAAATCCTCAACGTTTCGTCGATGATGTCCGCCCCGCTTTCCTCACCCGGCGGAGCGTCGGCCTTGCCTTCGCCGGCCGAAGAACCCATCGTCACCGTCATCTTTCGCTTGAAGTACCGCTCGAGATAGCCCTCCAGAACAGCCAGGTTTTCCTTCTTCTCGACGTGGCTCCGGTAGAGTCTCTGGAGATCGAGCCTGACACCGGTGTCGGAGATCTCCAGCAGCCTGCCCTGTTCCAGATAGGAAGCCAGAAGCCGGTCTTCGCCGGCGACGAACGCCAGGAACCGGTCCCATCCGGCCGGATCCGGTTCCGGAGCCTCGGGCTCCGTCTCGACCTGCGGGAAAGGAGCATCCGGGACGAAACCATCCGGCTCCGGAGGCGCAAGCTCCGGTTCCGGAGGCACATACTCCGGTTTGGCTTCACGGTCCGACGGAGGTTCTCCGCCCGGCTCCGAGTCCCTCACTGGCGCCGCCCGCGGTTGCGGCGCCGCTTGCGGGTGGGCCGCCAACTCGTTAGGCGCCCTCATCCCCTGCGCTTCAGCGGCCCCCTCCAGTTTCCGCTCGAGCCGCTGTAGTTCCTGGATGGCGCCGGCGATACTCACGGTGCGCGGCAAGGTGGCCACGCGGACCAGCGACGCCTCCAGGTCGAACCTCGGGTAGGGCGACCGCGCCACCATCTCGTCGCCCTGGACGATGAACCGGTAGTAGCCCATGAGCGCTTCGGCGTCCACCGAGCCCACCTGGTCGCGCAGCAGGGCGATCTCCTCGCCGGTCAGGTCCATGAGCCGGCGGGATCCCGTATCGTTTCCGGCGACGACACCCGGACCCACCCTCCCTTCCATCAGGCGGACCACCAGGAGGTTGCGGAAGTGCTCCACCAACTCCCGGGAGAGGGCCGCCAGATCCACCCCGTCGTCCGCCACCTCGGCCACGAGCCGGAGACACGCCGCCGCATCTCCCGCCAGGACTGCCGAGGAGATCTCGTAGAGCACCCGCCGCTCGGCAACGCCCAGGATGTCGCGGAGCAACGCCTCATCCACCGCACCGCCCTCGTCCGCCGGCCCCGCGAAGGAAAGCACCTGCTCCAGCAACGACTGGGCGTCGCGCATGCTGCCCTGGGCGGCGCGGCTGATCAGCGTCAGCGCCCCTTCGGTAATGTTCAATCCCTCCACTTCCGCGATCCGGCGCAACCGCCCGTGGATGTCCTGGACGCCGATGCGGCGGAAGTCGAAGCGCTGGCAGCGCGACAGGATGGTCTCGGGCAGCCGGTGGACCTCGGTGGTGGCGAGGATGAACTTGGCGAACGGCGGCGGCTCCTCCAGGGTCTTGAGCAGCGCGTTGAAGGCGTCCCTGGTGACCTGGTGCACCTCGTCGATGATGTACACCTTGAAACGCGCCGCGGCGGGCTGATAGCGCACGTTCTCGATGATCTGCCGGACCTCGTCGATGCCGCGGTTGGAGGCGCCGTCGATCTCGTAGACGTCGATGGAACGGCCGTCGTTGATCTCGTTGCAGCGCGCGCACACGTTGCAGGGAGTCGGCGTGGGTCCAGCCTCGCAGTTGAGGGCCTTGGCCAGGATGCGCGCGGCGCTGGTCTTGCCCACGCCGCGGACCCCGGTGAACAGGTAGCAGTGCGCGATGCGGCCGCCCTCGATGGCGTTGGTGAGGACGCGGGCAATGTGCTGCTGCCCCACCATGTCCGAGAAACCCTGCGGCCGCCATTTGCGGGCCAGAACGAGATATGACATGACGAAAGCCGCTTGCGTGGCGGGATGCTCATTGCCGACAGCCAGGCTTCCCCGTGGCACAGGGGCGGTCCGCTACCGCTGCTTCCTTCCGGACCTGACGGGGTTTGCGGGACCCACTTGCACGGGACCCGACTGCCAGCAATCAACATCCCGACCGCTGTTCCTGTCGCGGCGACGGGAACCTGTGTTTACCAGATTTCCCGGTCTACAACCAGCAAATCCGGTGCGGCGGCGGGGGGAATCCCCTCAATAAATGCCGGGAACGATCCGGTATTTCACCCGCGCCTGATACTCCGCCCACTTGCCCGCGCCGTATTTCCCCGCGCAGTGTTTGTCGTCGTCGAGTTGCCGGTACGTGAACAGCGAGACGATGAAAACGAAGTAGGTCCAGGCCCAGGGATTGGTGAAGTAGCCGAACGAGAGGGCGATCGACAG
>JAJDTQ010000233.1 GCA_022827045.1 Candidatus Binatia bacterium | reverse complement strand
TCTTCGACAAGGTCTTCGCGCTGACCGGAGGCGGCCCCGGTCAGGCCACCGAGACCCTGTCCATGTACGTCTACCGGCTCGGGTTCAAGTTCTTCGACGTCGGGCTGGCCTCGGCGGCCTCCATCATCATGGTGGTGGTGGCCGGAGTTCTGGCGGCCTTCTACGCGGCGAGGTTGATGAAGGGGACGTCGTGATGCACGCGGGTTCCACTGCCGCTTCGATCCGATGTGCCGCCGCCTATCTCGCGGCGGCCCTGTTCCTGCTGCCCATCGTCTGGATGATCGCAACGTCGCTGCGCCCGCCCATCGAGTACATCTCGCCCTCCATCGCCCTGTGGCCCACGTCGGCAACGCTGGAGCACTACCGCCAACTGGTGGCCGACGACATCGCCGGGAAAGCGTTCAACAGCATCGTCGTGGCCCTCGGCACGACCGCCCTCTCGCTGGCGGCGGCGTTCCCGGCGGCCTACGCGCTGGTGCGCCTGCGGTTCCCGGCAAGGCTGGACATGGCGTTTCTCGTTTTCGTGCTGCTGGTCAAGCTGACGCCGCCCATCTCCCTAGCGATTCCGCTGTACCAGGTCCTCCGCGCGCTTTCGCTCCTCGACACGCTCCTCGGGCTGATCATCGTCTACCAGGTCTACACGCTGCCTTTCGCCATCTGGATGCTGCTGGGTTTCGTCCGGGACGTGCCGGTGGAGTACGAGGAGGCGGCCCTAGTGGACGGCGCCTCGCTGCCACGGCGCATGGCGTCGATTATCGTTCCGGTCATGATGCCCGGAATCATCGCCACGGCCGTGTTCGTCATGATCCTGAGCTGGAACGAGTTCGTCTACGCGCTGCTGTTCATCCAGTCGCCGTCGAAGTTCACCCTGCCCACGTTCATCGCCACGCTCATCACCGAGGACGAGACCTTCTGGGGCAGACTGTCGGCCATCGGATTCATGGCCTCCCTGCCGATCCTGTTCCTGGTAGGGTTCGTGCAGAAAGGGCTGACGAGGGGGTTCGGCGGAGGGCTCAAGTAAGGGAGCTGACATCGAACGACCGGCTCGGTAGCGTAGCGCGAGTCGCTCTTGAACGCATCGGCTCAAACCAAGACACCCTGACCTGGCGCCGGTGTCCCGAAGAAACCGCATAGGCCGGAGGGTGTCCGGCCTCTGAAAAAGCGACTGTTTCAAACAGTCAAAGGGGCGTCGGTTTGAGTTTCCTGTCGAGCATCCACGTTTCGATCGGTTTAACACCCGAGGGCAAATGGGAGTTTGCAATCCCTAGTGCCTCGTAGAAACGGCGTTTGACCTCGTCGCTACGGGCATCGTCGCCGAAACAGATCGCAGCCCGAATGCCCCTTTTGAGCCGGGGCGCATCGGCCATGAGGCCGAGATCTTTGCGGATATCAATCAGCCTCTGCAATTGCTTCCAAATCGGCTCGGACCCCAACGCGATATACCATTCATAAATGTAGGCCAAGAGTTGAAGCGGAGAGTAGAAGATAGACGCTAAACTACCGGTGTTTGCATCCTTCAGCTCGATGAGCACCAAGTTGCCATCCTCATCGACCGCAATTTGGTCAAGTTCGCGCCCTGTCGGTCTTTCTGGCAGAACCCAAGACTTTCCGCCTCGATTTGAACGGGCTGCTACTGCCCTCAATACTCCGAGCGCACACTCGACCTCGGGAGGATCAGTCCGTTGACCCATTCCTGCCAAAACGCATTCCCTATCAAAGGGCGTCCAAGGATGTTTCTGAATACGCGACCACTGCGCCTGTAACAGTCCTTCTTTGGCGGTCTGCCGGTCGTCCACAATAACCCCATCCAGATATCTGCAGAGAATCTCCTCAAAATTCGTTTCTTTGCCTCTCCACTGGCCAAACAGCTTGTCAGCGCATGCTTGTTTGGCAAATGCGTCATCTGCTTTCACGGTAATCGTGCCATCTCGGTTCAACCGTACCTGCATGAGATTCGCATGGCCGCAATAGACGTGGACCTCATCATTCACACGCAGATGCACGTCGAGGCCGCAATCAGAGACCGATCGCTCACTGCAACTAACGACCGGTGTCAGAAACCCGCAGGCCAAGGCCATCCGCAGTTCTTCCGACGGTGCACGGTCATAAGATGGGCTGTTTGATGCTTTCATGCAGACACCTCCGTGTGATTTGGGTGCTGGGGATTACACATTCCACCAATCGCCGTCCTCTCTCTGGACGACGTTCTCAAGAAACTCCCCGAACCGGCTCGTCTCGAAGGAATGTATTGGCACCAGGATGCGTGGGGCCAAGGCGGCAGCAAAGCGCTTAAGGTCAGCCAAGGACGCGTGGCCAGAAGTATGAATGGTCCGCCGGGGAATGCTGTGATCTTCGAGCCACTTGAGCACCCTGGGCGAGCTTCCCTTTCTCAGATATCCCTCCCACATCGAATAGGTGAACCCTGCGCCGTCCAAGACGGACTTTACGCCGTTGTCGCTCATCGCCATGGGGCGAAACAACATGACGGCTCGGCTGGCCAAGCCCGGCAGCGCCTCTGGGAACACCCGGTTCGCCTTGTAGCGTCCGAGGTCTTCGAACAAACCCTTCTCATTTACGAAGACCCTCTGGCGTTGCGGGGTGTAGAGCCTCACCTCAGGCCAACTCGCTTGCGGGATGCTGTCCCGACCCGTGGCCTCCAGCACAACCGCGGTGTAGAGGTCGACGATCAGCACCCGCCCCGTCCGCTTGGTGGCGCGGAAGATCGTCACCAAGCGGTCGATGTTCTGCGACGAGGTCCAGACGAAGTGGAGGCCCTTTGTTTCCCTGAATGCCCGCTCGAATTCCTGCTCCAGGTCGTCCTCGGTGGCGAAGCCTTCGTCACTCCCGGTCCGGCCGATGGTGGTTCCCTCCATCAACAGCACGTCGATGTCCTTCGACGGGCGGGCGACCATCGCTTCGAACAACTTCCGCTTGCGCCCGTGGCCCCGGAAATCGCCGGAGTAGAAGACCCGCTTCCCGTCCGCCTCCACCAGTAGCGAGTAGGCATCGAATGCGCTGTGGTCCACGAGATACGGCGTCACCCGGAACGGGCCGATCTCGACCGGCGTCCGGTGCGTGATGAAGTGCGGGGTGGCAAAGGATTTCCCGTTGGGAACATAAGCGCTCGCGGCCTTCATGACGTTGTGCGCCGCCTCGCCTATGTAAACCGGAACCTCCGGGCGACTGTACTTGGCCAAGCCGTAGTGGTCCAGGTGAGGATGGGAGATGAGCACCCCGAGCAGACTTTCGTCCGCGTGCCTGAACCCCGGCACCTGCGGCAGCAGGCGCTCGTGTTCCTCCGGGTCGTCGGGCGCGTCGAGCGGAAGGCCGACATCCAGCGCGATGCGCTTCCCCTGCGCCTCGATCTCGATACAGGTACCGCCGATTTCCTTTGTACCCCGATGAATACGGATCTTCACAGAGTCCCTTTCCGTGGCTCGTAACCCGCTGATTCGGGCTCTTGCCCGTCACGAGCAATATCTCAGTTAACCGCCCCGCCTGGTATTCCGTCCTCGCTCCAGGCCGCAGATCCGGTCCAATTCCTCCCTTAGTTCCTGACCGCTCACCACCTTCATACGACCCTCCTCAACGGCCTTCATGACTTCCCATGCGTAGGCGGCATCGTATGCGTCCTCAAGTCTCTCGATCTGTTCCTCGGAGAGCTGACCGACTTCTTCGTCGGAGAGTCTGCGGAACCCGTAATCCTTCCTGAGTATCCGGCAAATCTCGTCTCCATCGTCAGGTTCGTCAGGAGGTATCCGTCCCTTCATGGCGATCTCTTGCTTGCACGTCCGGGGCTAGGGCTAACCGGCCGTTGTCCTCGCCCAGTTGAATGTGGAGCGCCACCGCTCCCCACGGGACTCGGCGCACCATCCCCTACACATATATTCTGTTCAGGCCGCGAGAAGTTTACTGAATGGCAAGGAAACCTACTAAACAACAGGAAGTTGACCGAGCAGTGCGGGAATGTGGCGCTCCAATTCCGTTCCCGCAAGCCGGGCCATGGGCGATAATCCCAGAATGCGTTCGGCCGCCTGCCACCCGGTTGGGTCGACTAATCTACCCGATGGCGAGACCCCGTGATCCATCAAGAAGTGTCAGGCTGAGGCGCGTACCCCCGAATCCACGGCCAGCCCGTAGAACTGCTCCGCGTTCCGGTGCAGCACTCCGTGCTTGTCGTCGTCGGTGAGGCGGTCGTTTTCCACGATCTCGCGGATTTCGCCCTTGCAATACTCGTTGTTCACTTCGTGGGGAAAATCGCTGGAGAACATGAAGGGCTTGTTGTCTAGGGCCTCGATGGCGTGGTGGAGGGTGGGCTCGGTGCCTTCGCAGCCGATGAAAATGCGTCCCTCGGCGGCGTGGCGGCGGATGTAGTCGCTCACCGCCTCGCCGGGCTTCAACTGGATGAACTCGCCGCGGGGATCGTACTGGACGTGGGTTTCCCAGCCGCGGTCGAATCGTTCCAGGCAGGTGTGGATCCAGGCCACGCCGCCTTCCATGAAGCCGACGCGCATGTTGGGATAGCGGTCGAACAGTCCGTTGAACACGAAGCCGGCGAAGCCGACCATCTGGCCGAAGGGATGGCCGAGGCCGTTGATGGGGGCGTAGGGAGTCAGGTAGTCCATGCCCAGGCCCTCGTGGGCGCCGCCGTGGACTCCGAGGCAGCAGCCCAGCCGATCGGCCTCCGCGTACACCGGCCAGTACTCCTTGCCGCCCAGGTGACCCTTGAGGCCCATGGAGGGGAGCATGGCGCCGCAGAAGCCCAACTCCTCCACAATGTGGCGCAATTCCTTCACCGCCTCCGGCGGCTCCTGCATGGGGATCAGGCCGAGTCCTTGGAACTTGCCGCTGGCCTTCAGGTAGGTGTCGTGGAACCAGTTGTTGTAGGCTTGGCAGATCTCGATGGCGAAGTCGCCGTTGATCACCTTGCCCACTGCCAGTCCGCCGGTGGGATAGAGCACCGCGCGGTCGATACCCACGTCATCCATGAACTCGAGCCAGCCCGGCGGGCCCACCTGCCGGAACGCGCCGGGCACCAGGTCATACAGCGTAGCGCTGTGGAGGTGGTCCAGCGGCGGGAAGAGCCTCCCCTTGCCCCGGAAACGGTCATGGTACGCCGCCGGCATGTACTCCAGCAGCGCTTCCCAGTCCTCCATCACGTGTCCGTCGCCGTCGATGACATACATCCGATTCCCGGCCATGTGCGTCCCTCCCCGCGGTGATCGCTACAGCCCGTAAAGCCGGCGCGCGTTGTCGCTCAGGATTTTGAGCTTGACGTCCTCGGAGAGGTCGGTGCGATCCCGGAAGACCTTGATGGCGTCCACGTCGCTGGAAACGTCGGTGTGCCCGTAGTCGGTGCCGATGACCAGGCCGTCTTCGCCGCTCTCCTGCACGATGTAGGCGAGATCGTCGCTGTTCTCGCAGGTGACGAACATGCCGTACTCCGCCATGGGGTTGTCCGGCCACTCCCGTCCCAGTACCTGGCACCGTTTTTCGACCTCGCGAAGCATCCAAGGCACCCACTGGGCGCTGGCCTCGATGAAGCCCCAGCGCAGATCCGGAAACACCTGCGGAATCTCGCTCAGCAGAATGTCGCTGAAGGCCCCCACGGTGGGCACCCGGAAACGGTGGAAGTTGGCCGCATTGGACACCGGATGGCTGCAGAGGTCGTTGAACCAGGGGCTGCCGTTGGCGATGTGGATGGCGATGGCCATGTCGAGGCGTACGGCTTCCTCGTAGATGGGGTAGAAATACGGGTCCACCAGGAGCCGGTTGCCTTCGTACGGTCGCATCAGCACCGCGCAGGCGCCGTGCTCCTTGCCGAAGCGGATCTGGTCCAGGGCATCGGACAGGCTGAGGGTGGGCGCCATACACGACCACCGCAGCCGGCCGTCCGACTGGGACCAGATGTCCGCCAGCCAACGGTTCCAGCTCCCGCACAACGCCACCTCCACCGGTGCGCGGTCGGTCACCTGCGTTATGAACATGGTGTTGTGCAATACCTGGACGTCCACGCCGGTGGCGTCCATGTGCTCCAGCCGGAGCCCCACGTTGCCCAGCTCCATGGACTCGTCGGCGTCGGCGAACTTGCGGCCCACCTGCTGCTCGCGCTGCCGAAGGGCTTCCTCCGAGAACGCCGGGAAGCGGAACCCCTTCACCTTGCCGTCCACCACCCAGAACTGCTGCCTGATGCCCGACTCCTCGGGCGACGCCAGCGGCACCGGACGGTACTGCTTCTCCGATCCCTCCAGGTAGTCCCAGGTGCGGTCGCACTCCACCACGTGGGCGTCCG
>JAJDTQ010000201.1 GCA_022827045.1 Candidatus Binatia bacterium | reverse complement strand
CCTTCCCGGGCTCATCGGCACCATCCAGGCGGTGGAGACCATCAAGCTCATCCTCGGCAAGGGCGACTCCCTGGTCGGCCGGCTGCTCCATTTCAATACACTGACCATGGAGATCAACACGCTGCGCCTGCGGGAGGACCCTGATTGCCCGATGTGCGGGGAAACGCCCACCATTCACGAACTCATCGACTACGAGGAGTTCTGCAATCTCCAGGGAGCGGCCTGAGGTTACCTGGTAGCCCTCACCCCAACCCTCTCCCAGAGGGAAAGGGGGTCCAATTAGACCTCTCGCTCTGGGAGAGGTCGGCGGAAGGCCGGGTGAGGGTCCGTCGGAACACGCTACCGATAGGGCGTCCGCTGGGGGCGGACGGTGATCTCCACCGGACAGGCGGTGGGCGGCGTGGTGAGGACGAACAGCACTGCCTCGGCTATGTCCTCGGCCTGTATCATCCGGGACCGGTCGAGATGCCTGACCGGCGGTATCATATCCGTGTCCACGAATCCGGGCAGGATCGCCGCCACCTTGATGTCGTGCTCGCGCACCTCCTCGAACAGGGCCTGGCTGAATGCGATGAGCCCGGCCTTGGAGGCAGCGTAGGCCGCGGACCCGCCCTGCCCTGCCCGCCCCGATATCGACGAGATGTTGACGATGGCCCCCGACTGCCTGGCCGTGAGAGTCGGCAGCACGAGCTGACTCAGGATCATGGGCGCCAGCAGGTTGACCCGGAGGGTCTGCTCCCAGTCCTTCACCCGGGCCTTGGAGACGTTGGCCTTGGTGCCCCAGCCGGCGTTGTTGACGAGGAAATCGACGGTCCCCAACCGGGCGAGAGTCCCCTCCACCAGCGCCTCCAGGTCCTCCTGCCGGGACAGATCGGCGCGAAACGGGCAAGCCTGTCCACCCCGTGACTCGATCTCGGCCCGCACCGCTTCGAGCTGGTCCTCACTTCGCGCCGCGAGCACCGTGCGGCAACCCTCTTCGGCGGCTCGGAGCGCGATGGCGCGGCCGATGCCGCGGCCCGCGCCGGTGACAATGCAGACCTTGTCCTGAAGAAGCTTCACTGCACGGTGGAATGAGGCTCGGGATCGGCCATCATCACGGGCGAGCCGTGGTGGTGGATCATGAACCAGCCGTCGGGGCGCTTTTCATAGATGTTGGTGGCCAGCACCACGGCGGCATTGGTTTGCCCCTGGAGTCTGGAGGCCAGGTTCTCGTAAAGCGTGACCCAGGCCAGATCGCCCTGCACGCGCGCCTGCACGTCGGTGAGCGTAAAGCGCATCTGCTCCGTGTTCTCGAAAATCCGCCGCCAGCTCTCCATGACAGCGTCCCAGCCGGACAACAGGGCCCAGCCGGGATGGACGCACTTGATGTAGTCCTCGCGCAGCCAGATCCCCTCCATGCGCTTGATGTCGAGGCTCTCGAACGCTTCGTAGAAGCGCCGGTTGACATCGTTCACGGGATCTTCCGCGGTCATGACGCAAGGGGCCTCAATGGCTGGGGCGCGGCGCCATGACCACCAAGAGCTTCAACCGCTCCGGCCCGAGATTCTCCACGCCGTGGGGCTCGCCCGAGGGAGCCAGCACCACCTCGTCCTTGCCGAGATCGCGCTCCTCGTCGCCGATGCGGAACCGCCCCCTGCCCTCCAGCACGAAGTAGACCTTGTCCGACCCTTCGTGGCTATGCATGCTCTGGACCTGTCCGGCCTCGAAGCAATAGACGTCGCAAAACATGCGCTCCGTCTCGAAGAGGCCGTTCTTCTTCATCTTCTCCGGCGAGAATTGCGCGACGTCCGAAACCTTTCTGAATGTTTCCATGTATGAACCTCCAGGTGAATCCCTCATGGTACCACAGGCGGCTTTCCATGCAAAAGTTCCGCCGATCTGGTATTTTTCCGTCATGCGCTCGGCCCTGGTCCGATACCACGAGATCGCCCTCAAACGAGGCAACCGCGCCTGGTTCGTCGAGCACCTCAAGAAGAACCTGAGCACGGCGTTGCGTGGAATGGGACTCAGGGAGATCCGCAACGCCTCGTCCCGGCTGCTCCTCAACTTCAACCACGACGTCCCGCCGGAGGAACTGACCGACCGGCTCGGCCGAGTGTTCGGCATTGCCAATTTCTCGCTGGTGGAACGCACCGACGCCGACATGTCGTCCCTCGGCGCCTATGTCCTGGAAGCGCTTCAGGGGCAGTCCTTCGATTCGTTCCGGGTCGAGACCCGGCGCGTGGACAAGCGTTTTCCGCTCACCTCCAACGACATCAACCGGGAGCTGGGCGCGTTGGTCAAGGCCCATTCCGGGGCGCGGGTGGACCTGACGCGGCCCGAGTTGACCGTGTCCGTGGAGATCCTGCCGTCGAGTGCGTTCGTAAGCCTGCGGCGGGTACCGGGACCCGGCGGTTTGCCCGTGGGCGCCAGCGGGCGGCTGGTGTCGCTGATCTCCGGGGGCATCGATTCCCCGGTGGCCTCGTACCGGATGATGCAGCGCGGCTGCCGTCTCATCTTCGTCCACTTCCACAGCAGCCCGTTCCTGGACCGCTCGTCGCAGGAAAAATCCAAGGCGCTGGTGGAGATGCTGACCCGCTACCAGTTCGTCTCACGGCTCTACCTGGTGCCCTTCGGCGAGATCCAGCGCCGCATCGTCGCCGCCGTGCTGCGGCCGCTCCGGGTCGTCATCTACCGCAGGATGATGCTCCGGATCGCTTCCGTCATCGCCGCCAAGGAACGCGCCCGGGCGCTGGTGACCGGCGAGAGCCTGGCCCAGGTGGCGTCCCAGACGCTGCCCAACATCGCCGTCATCGAGGAGGCCGCGCGCCTGCCGGTGCTGCGCCCCCTCATCGGCATGGACAAGCAGGAGATCATCGACCAGGCCATGTCCATCGGCACCTTCGAAACCTCGGTCCAACCCGATCAGGACTGTTGCCAGCTCTTCGTGCCCAAACACCCGGCGGTGAAGGCCACCCTGCGGCGGGCGCGCGAGGCGGAGGCAGCCCTCGACGTCGAGGAGCTGACCGGCCTCGGGGCGGACCACGTCGAGATCGAACGTTTCCATTACCCCGAGCCAAAGGAGAGCCACGGACTGCACGTGGCATGACAACATGACCCGACTGCAATCCTTCATTCGCGAGACATGGCAGGCCAGCATCGTGCCGACGCTCGAAGAGTACATCGCCATCCCCAACGAGTCCCCGGCCTTTGATCCCCGGTGGCAGGAGCACGGCCACATGGACCGGGCCGTGGACCTGTTCTCGCGCTGGGCAACGGCTCAGGAGATTCCGGGGCTGGAACTCCACGTGGCGCGGGCGGAAGGCCGGACGCCGCTGTTGCTGATGGAAATACCCGGAGAGGGCCGGGGCACCGTGCTGCTCTACGGCCATCTCGACAAGCAGCCTCCCATGGAAGGATGGCGCCCGGACCTGGGACCGTGGACGCCGGTGCTGGAGGACGGCAAGCTCTACGGCCGTGGCGGCGCCGACGACGGCTACGGCATGTTCGCGGCGTTGACCGCCATCAAGGCGCTGAAGCTCGAAGCCATTCCCTGCGCGCGCTGCGTCGTGCTCATCGAGGGATGCGAGGAGAGCGGCAGCTTCGACCTCCCCCACTACGTGGACGCGCTGGCGGGCCGCATCGGCACGCCGGATCTGGTGGTCTGCCTGGACTCGGGATGCGGCGACTACGAACGCATGTGGGTCACGACTTCCTTGCGGGGCGTGATCAACGCCACATTGTCGGTATCGACCCTGACCGAGGGGGTCCACTCCGGAGCCGCCAGCGGCATCGTACCGTCGAGCTTCCGCATCCTCCGGCGCCTGTTGAGCAGGCTGGAGGACGCGGACACAGGGGAGATCCTGCCGCCCGGGCTGCACGTGGAGATCCCGCCCGACCGGCTTGCTCAGGCCGGGGCCGCGGCCGAGGTGCTGGGTACCCGGGTGCACGGAGAGTATCCGTTTCAACCCGGCGCCATGCCTGTAAGGGAAGAGCCCGCCGAGCTGGTGCTGAACCGCACCTGGCGTCCGCAGCTCGAGATCATCGGTGCCGCGGGACTCCCGGCGCTGGAGCAGGCCGGCAACGTGCTGCGTCCGGAGACCCGGGTGAAGCTGTCCTTGCGCATACCTCCGACTGCCGATCCCGACGCCGCGGTGGCCTGTATGAAGGATACCTTGACCAAGGATCCGCCCCACGGAGCCAAGGTGACCTTCGAGCCGGGACAGGGAACGGGCGGCTGGAACGCGCCGGCCTTCCAGCCGTGGCTGGAAGACTCCATGTCACGTGCTTCCCGGGAACACTTCGGGAAGGACGCCTGCGCCATCGGCGAAGGCGGCACCATCCCGTTCATGGCCATGCTGGCGGAGAAGTTTCCCGCCGCGCAGTTCATGATTACCGGGGTGTTGGGACCCAAATCCAACGCCCACGGGCCCAACGAGTTCCTGCACATCGAAACCGGCATCAACCTCACGGGCTGCGTGGCGCGGGTGCTGCAGGACCACTGCAGAACCGCCAACAACGCCTGAGACCGCGCCCCGCGACTGCGCCGGGAAACCGGACGCCAACGCACGGATTCCGTGCGAGAGGGCGGGCGCGTCAGTCGGCGTAGTTTCCGCCGTTGACAATCTGTTGACGGAGAGTCTAAGTTCGCACCGAACCGCCGCGCTGGAACCGCCACGCCGTGGTGGATGAGGCAAACAACAGGAGGGAACCATTACATGGGCAACAGCAATGGACGTAAGCGTGTGTCACTTCTGACGATCTGCGGCTTAATGGCCGTCGCCCTGGCGGCGGCATCCGTCGGCCCGTCCAGCAGCTCGGCCGCGGATGACATGTTTTTCAAGGGCAAGACCATTCGGATCGTCGTGGCGTTCTCCGTGGGAGGCGGTTTCGACCTCTACTCGCGTACCATAGGCCGGCACATGGGCCGCTATATTCCCGGAAATCCAAGTTTCCTGGTGCAGAACAGGACCGGCGCGGGCGGACTCATCTCCGCCAATTACGTGTACAGAAAGGCCAAGCCCGATGGCCTGACCATAGGCAATTTCCCTGGAAGCCTCTTTTGGGCCCGTCTCTACGGGCAGAAGGGAATCCAGTTCGATTCCAGCAAGTACGAATTTCTCGGAGTCCCGGAATCGACCATTTCCGTTTGTGCGTTCACCAAGGCGAGCGGCATCACGGACATAAATAAATGGATGAACTCGCCCCGGCCGGTGAAGCTGTCCGGCACGGGTCCCGGCAATTCCACCAACGACGGCCCCAGATTGCTCAACGCCGCGCTCGGCCTCCCCATCAAGCTGATCGAGGGGTATGGAGGCGCGCCGGGGATGCTTCTGGCCGCCGACAAAGGCGAGGTGGATGGTATCTGCGGACTGAGCTGGACAGCCTTGACCGCCACCTGGGGAGCGAAGTTCAAGTCGGGGGATGCGGTGCCGGTGCTGCAGATGTCTCCGAAGAAACATAGCGCGCTTCCGGACGTCCCCCTGGACATCAGCTTGGCCAAGACCGACGAAGCGCGGCTTCTCATCAAGACAGGCATCCATGATCCCGCCGCGCTCACTCGCATTTACGCGCTGCCTCCGGGCACGCCGCCGGAGCGCGTGGAGATCCTGCGGACGGCTTTCATGAAGACGATGCGGGATCCGCAGTTCCTGGCGGATGCCAAGAAGACACGCCTGTACATCGACCCTTCGCCGGGCACCGAGGTACTCAAGGTCGTGAAGTCACTGGACGCGCTGTCACCCGAGGTGGTCCAGAAGCTGAAGGGCATTCTCTTTCCGAAGAGGAAGTAGCCTAGAGAGGGCGTAGGGCAAAACCCTACGCCCTCTCTTTTTCGGTTCTCAGGCCCCGCTGCTTATCGCACCCGACCGGTGAGGCAACCAACCAGGAGGGAGACCAGGACATGGGCACCAGCAAAGGCGGTAGACGTTTCTCACGTTTGACGGTGTGCGCGGTGATGGCCGTCGCCCTGGCGGCGGTATCCGTCGGCCCGTCCGGTAGCTCGGCCGCGGATGACATGTTCTTCAAGGGCAAGACCATTCGCATCGTGGTGGCGTTCTCCGTGGGCGGCGGTTTCGACCTCTACTCGCGCGCCATCGGCCGGCACATGGGCCGCTATATTCCGGGAAACCCGACGTTCCTGATACAGAACATGACCGGGGCGGGCGGGCTCATTTCGGCCAACTACGTGTACAGGAAGGCCAAGCCCGATGGCCTGACCATAGGGAACTTCCCCGGGGGCCTCTTCTGGGCCCGTCTCTACGGACAAAAGGGAGTCCAGTTCGTTTCCAGCAAGTACGAGTTCATCGGGGTGCCGGAATCGACCATATCCGTTTGTGCCTTCACCAAGGCGAGCGGCATCACGGACATCACGAAATTCATGAGCTCGCCCAGAACGGTCAAGTTGTCCGCCTCGGGCCCCGGCGCCGCCACGGGCCAGACCCCCAAATTGCTTCGCGCCGCGCTTGGCCTGCCCATCAAGGTAATAGAGGGGTATCGAGGCGCGCCCGGGATGCTTCTGGCAGCCGAGAAAGGCGAGACAGATGGGGTTTGTGGACTGAGCTGGACGGCCGTGAGCGCCACCTGGGGAGCAAGGTTCAAGTCCGGAGACTCGGTGCCGGTCCTGCAGTTGTCTCCGAAGCCTCATACCGCGCTTCCGGATGTCCCCTTGGCCATCAGCCTTGCGAAGACCGACGAGGCACGGCTTCTCATCAAGACAGGCATCCATGATCCGGCCAGGCTCACTCGAATATACGCGCTGCCTCCGGGCACGCCGCCGGAACGCGTGGGGGTCCTGCGAACGGCTTTCATGAAGACGATGCGCGATCCGCAATTCCTGGCGGATGCCGAGAAGACCCGCTTGTACATCGACCCCTCGGGCGGCGACGAGGTGCTGAAGGTCGTCAAGTCACTGGACGCGCTGTCACCCGGGGTGGTCCAGAAGCTGAAGGGCATTCTGTTTCCGAAGAAGTAACTTGGAGGGGTGTAGCCCAAGGAGGTCGAGGGCTTAACGTTTCAGTGCCAACCAAGGGAGGAACCGAGACATGTGAGGTGGTCCCACTTCGTCGGACAGGTAGGCGGCAGAAATAAGGTGTATTCCGGTGCAGTAGATCATGCCGCCAAGGTCCTGTTTATCACGTCCTGCTGTTCCGGTAGAGCCGGCAGAGAGGCAGGCGAGCTGCGGCTCTGGACCGGCCTCTGCGTCAGCATTCCCTCCTCATATGCCTCGGCTGGGGTAGAACCGCCCAAGGCAGAGTGAGAGCGCCCCTTGTCGTAAAAGGCGAACCAGCGAGAAATCAGCCGTTGGGCCTGGAAGCCGTCGGAGATCTCGTGGAGGTAGACGGCCTCGTACTTCAGCGAGCGCCACAGGCGCTCGATGAAGATGTTGTCCATGCACCGGCCCCTGCCGTCCATGGAGATGGCGACACCGGCGTCTTTGAGCACGGAGGTGAACTCCAGGCTGGTGAACTGGCTGCCTTGGTCTGAGTTGAAGATCTCGGGGCGGCCGTAGCGTTGGAGGGCTTCGGAGAGGGCGTCGGTGCAGAAGCGGGCATCGAGGGTGTTCGACAGCCTCCAGGAGAGCACCCGGCGGGTGGCCCAGTCCATGACCGCCACCAAGTACAGGAAGCCCTTCTGCACGGGGATGTAGGTGATGTCCGCCGTCCACGCGTGATTGGGCCTCTCGATGGCCAATCCCTTGAGCAGATAGGGGTAGACCCGGTGCTCGGGGTGCAGCCGGGTGGTCCGCGGCGCCTGGTAGATGGCCTCAAGCCCCATCAAGCGCATCAGACGCCGCACCCGGTGACGACCCACACAGACGCCTTCACGGCACAGATGACGGACCATCTGGCGGCTGCCGTAGAAGGGGCACTCCAGGAACAGCTTGTCGATCCGGCGCATCAACGCCGGATTCTATGCGCTTTCGCCCTTGGGCCTGTGGTACACGGAGGATCGACTCACACGAAGCAGCCGGCATTGACGGCTCAAGCTGAGCTTGGGATGGCCGGGCTCGATCATCTCCCGGCGCTTCTCCCGGCTCACCACTTGAGCCCTTTGGCCAAAAAATCCCGCTCCACCGTCAACTCCCCGATCTTCGCGTGCAGATCCCGGATCTCCCCCTTGTGGTCTCCGCGCGCACGCTCCGCCCCCTTCGTGAAAACCTCCTTCATCCCCTCCACCGCTCGCTGCTTCCAGGTACTCACCTGGTTCGGGTGAATCTTGTGCCGCGTGGCGATCTCCTGGATCGTCTTGTCTCCCCGCAGCCCCTCCAGGGCCACCTTCGCCTTGAAGTCCCCGCTGAACCGTCGCCGTGTACTCATCGCGTATCCCTCCTTCAGTCGGTGGAATACACCTTAGCAACCTGTCCGTTTTTCCGGGACCACGTCA
>JAJDTQ010000177.1 GCA_022827045.1 Candidatus Binatia bacterium | reverse complement strand
GTGGCCTTCGCCTGCCGGCCGTGGCCTTTCTTTCCCACCACCTTGCCGTCGCGGTACACCGTGGTCCCGCGTACGAACGTGCGCACGGGCCAGCCCTTCAGCGTGCGGCCGGTGTAGGGCGACCAACCGACGAGGCTGAGCACGTCCTCGTCGCGGATCTCCTTCTCGGCGTTCAGGTCCACCAGCACCAGGTCGGCGTCATAGCCCACCTCGATGCGGCCCTTGTTGTGGACCCCGAAGATCTCCGCGGGCCTGGTGGAGGTGGCTTCCACCACCCGTTCCTGGGAGATCTTGCCCTTGGACGCGGCATCGAACAGGAGGCTCATGTAGTACTGCGCGGACGGCGTCCCGGTGTGGGCCTTCCAGCCGTCCACCCAGCCGATTTCCTTTTCCTCGCGCGTGTGCGGCGCGTGGTCGGTGGCGACGGTGTCGATGGTGCCGTCGCACAGGCCGTCCCACAGGGCCGGGGCGTTCTCCTCCGGCACCCAGTAGGAGAGGGCGTAGGAGCCCAGGCGCTCGATCTCGCTCCAGTCCGATCCCAGGAAGATCCCCCAGGGGTTGACCTCGGCGGTCACCCTCTGGCCGGCGTCCTTTGCCCGCCGGATCATGTCCACGGTGCCCGCGGTCTGGACGTGCAGGATGTGCAGGTGCACGCCGGTGGCCGCCTGCAGGCGGATGAGGAACTGGATGGCGGTCTCCCAGATGACCCCGTCATAGGCGGCGTAGGCCTTGGCGTACGCCAGACAGTCGCGCTCGCCCCGGTCCCAGTACTTTTTCTCGATGTAGTCCATCAGGGGCTGGTCGTGGGGATGGAACATGATCGGCACGTTGGCCGCGGCGCACGCCTCCATGATCTCCATGATCTTGCCGTGGTCGTGGACGCCGATGCCTGGCATGTGCGGGTAGTCGCGTCCCGTGTCCACCACCATGAACACCTTGAATGCGCCGATGCCCATCTTGGCCAGCTTGGGGATCTCGTCCGGGATGGTGCCGGCCGGGTTTACGTTGAAGTCGATGATCGACTCGCGCTCGTAGACCGAGAACAACTCTTCGAGACGCGGCACCGTGTTGGGCGGCGGCGTCACGTTGGGCATGGCCACCGAGGTGGTGACGCCGCCGGCGGCGCACTGCATGGTGGCGGTGTGGATGTTCTCCTTGTAGGCGTAGCCGCCGGGTTCGCCGCCCTCGCGGTGGTGCGAATGCATGTCCACCGCGCCGGGAATCAGCGCCAGCCCGGAGGCGTCCACCACCTCGCCCGCCTCGGGCTCGGCCCCGGGCTGGTAGATTCCGGCGATGAGGCCGTCCTTGACGCCTACCGAGCCGCTGTAGCGGCCTTTGGCATGGATAATTTCGGCATTGGAAATCAGCACGTCGAGCATGGAAGTTCTCCTTGGTTGTTTCGTAGGTAAACAGTCGTCTACGCGGCGGGCGGGGCGTACCCCCCGCGAGCCGCGTCATTGTTGTTTCAGCAACCGGGCCAACGCCGGGTAGTCCCGCGCCACCGGGAAGGCGGGGTAGCGCTCGGCGATGGCGTCCGGTGGGTTGAAGAGCACGCCCCGGTCTGCGGTGCGCAGCATGCTCAGGTCGTTGTAGGAATCTCCCGCCGCCACTACGTCGAAACCGATCCTCTTGAATGCCCTCACAGCCTTGCGCTTGCCGTCCTTCTGGCGCAAGACGTAGCCCGAGATGTAACCCGACCGGCTCACGGTGAGCCAGTTGCACAGCAGCGTCGGGTCCCCCAGCTTGCGGATCAGTGGCGTGGCGAACTCGTAGTATGTGTCCGACAGCAGCACCACCACCGGAAAGTCCCGCCGGAGGTCGTCCAGGAAGGACTTGGCGCCGGGCAAGGGCTTCATTCCCTCGATGACGCCCTGGATGTCGGCCAGCCGGATCCGGTTCTTCCGGAGGATCTTCAACCGGTACCGCATGAGCTGGTCGTAGTCGGAGATATCCCGCGTGGTCAGACGGAGGTCGTCGTTGTGGAAGTGCTCGGCGACCGCGATCCAGATTTCCGGCAGGAGGACGCCCTCCAGGTCTAGGCAACAGATTCGCATGGGTTCCGTGGTTTCGGGTTGGTGTGGGTGTCGGCCAAGCCGTTTCTAGCACATGACGGAACGGGAGCAAAACCTGAGGCGGCGCAGCCGTCCTTGACAGCCTCGCGAGCCCCATGTCAATGAGAACACTCACTGATCAAACATCCGACAGGAGGAAAAACGATGAGCATCAATACCGCCACGGTGGGTATCTCCGCCGAAGACGGCAAGTCCATGGACCTTTACGTGGCCGCACCCGACGGTGACGGCAAGAAGCCGGCGCTGCTGGTGATCATGGAGATCTTCGGCGTGAACGCCCACATGAAGGATGTCACCGAGCGGTTCGCCAACGAGGGCTACGTGGCCATGTCACCGGACCTCTACTACAGGCTGGACGAGCGGGTCATTCCCAGCACCGATCGCGACGCCGCCTTCGCAGCCCGCGGCACCCTCTACGACACCAAGATCATCGACGACCTGAACCGCGCCATCGCCTACGCCAAGGGGCGCGACGACGTGGACCCGGACCGGGTGGGGATCATCGGCTACTGCTTCGGCGGCAGGGTGTCGTGGATGGCCGCGTGCAACTGCCCGGGCCTGGCGGCCAGCAGCCTGTACTACGGCGGCCAGATCGTCGGCGGCCAGCGCGGCGAGAAGAGCCCGGTGGAGCCCGTGACCCAGGGGAACAACATCAACATCCCGATGCAGTGCGTGTGGGGCGGGCAGGACCAGGGCATCCCGCAGGAAGCCCTCGACACCATCGAGGCGACGCTCAAGGCGAACAACGTGGACTACGAATGGCACTTCTACGAGGATGCGGGCCACGCGTTCTTCAGCGACGACCGGCCGAGCTACCACGAGGCCTCGGCCAAGGACATCTGGCCCAAGAGCCTGGCTTTCCTGGGCAGGCACTTGAAGGCGTAGGGAACCAGCTTTTCGAGGAGGCAAGTCAATGGCAACGAAAGAATACAAGACGGTGCTGGTGGAGAAAGAAGACGGCATCACCTGGGCCATCCTCAACCGTCCGGAGAAGCGCAACGCAATGAACCCGCAGCTCCACTTCGACATGTACGACGTGGTGACCGAAGCCGAGGGCGACCCGGAAACCCAGGTGCTGGTCATCACCGGCGCGGGCAACAGCTGGTGCGCCGGCATGGACCTCAAGGAGTTCTTCCGCGAGGGCGACAAGAACCCCGAGTTTCAGCGGCAGGTGGGCTGGGCCAGCCAGGAGTGGCGCTGGCGCAAGCTCTTCACCTTCCCCAAGCCCACCATCGCCATGGTAAACGGTTTCTGCTTCGGCGGCGCCTTCAGCCCCATGATCGCCTGTGATTTCGCCATCGCGTCCGAGGACGCGCTCTTCGGCCTCTCCGAGGTCAACTGGGGCATCCTCCCCGGCGGTCTCGTGAGCCGCGTGGTCACCGACGTGTTGAGCCTGCGCGACGGCCTGTACCATGCCATGACCGGCGACCCGTTCGACGGCAGGAAGGCGGCGGAGATGAGGCTGGTCAACTACGCGGTGCCAGCGGACCAGCTCCGGGACGAGACCGTGAAGCTGGCGAAGAAGCTCATGGAGAAGAACCCGTGGGCGCTGCGGGCCACCAAGCAGGCCTACAAGCTGGTGCGCGGCATGGACTACTCCCAGGCCGAGGACTACCTGGCCGCCAAGGGCGCCCAGATCAAGATCCAGGACCGGGAGAGCGGCTATGACGAGGGCATCAAGCAGTTCATCGACGACAAGACCTACAAGCCGGGTCTGGGTCCCATGGCCCGGGTCAACAAGGATTCCTGACGCGGCTCGACGGAACTTGTGCCTTGACTCCGCCAACCCGACTGCATAGAGTTGGCAGGACTCTCAATCATGTGAATGTTTCAAGGAGGTATACGTTTAATGGCAACGAAGGAATACAAGACGGTCCTGGTGGAGAAGGAGGACGGCATCACCTGGGTGATCCTCAACCGTCCGGAGAAGCGGAACGCCATGAGTCCGCAGCTCCACTTCGACATGTACGACGCGGTAACGGAAGCCGAGGGAGACCCGGGAACGCAGGTGATGGTCATCACCGGCGCCGGCAATAGCTGGTGCGCCGGCCAGGACC
This sequence comes from Candidatus Binatia bacterium, assembly GCA_022827045.1. The sequence continues at coordinate 18,233 of JAJDTQ010000177.1, read as the reverse complement.
TGAAGGAATACTTCCGCGAGGGCGACAAGAACCCGCAGTTGCGGCGTCAGGCGAGTTGGTGCAGCCAGGAGTGGCGCTGGCGCAAGCTCTTCACCTTCCCCAAGCCCACCATCGCCATGGTGAACGGTTTCTGCTTCGGCGGCGCGTTCACGCCTTTGGTGGCCTGTGACTTCGCCATCGCGTCCGACGACGCGCTCTTCGGCCTGTCCGAGGTGAACTGGGGGATCCTGCCCGGCGGTCTCGTGAGCCGGGTGGTCACGGACATGATGTCGCTCCGCGACGGTCTCTATCACGCCATGACCGGCGACCCGTTCGACGGCAAGAAGGCCGCGGAGATGAGGCTGGTGAACTATTCGGTGCCGGCGGACCAGCTCCGGGACGAGACCGTGAAGTTGGCGAAGAAACTCATGGAGAAGAACCCCTGGGCGCTGCGGGCCACCAAGCAGGCGTACAAGCTGGTGCGCGGCATGGACTACTCCCAGGCCGAGGACTACCTGGCCGCCAAGGGCGCCTGGATCAAGCAGGCGGACGCGGAGCGCGGCTACGACGAAGGGATCAAGCAGTTCATCGACGACAAGACCTACAAGCCGGGTCTGGGCCCCATGGCCCGGGTCAACAAGGCTTCCTAGGTCGAGAGGAATACCGACGAGTGTCACGTGGCGGGGCGCCGGTCCGTATGATCCCGGACCGGACGCCCCAAACGCCGGACGACGGCAATCACTGACCCAAGGAGGACAAGCGATGAAGTCCACACTACAGAAAGCCGTGTTTTTGGTTTGTGCCGTGCTCGTGTTCGGGCTCTTGCTCGGGGCGCAGGCGTCTGCGGCCGACAAGCCGTTCTACCAGGGCAAGACCTTGAAGCTCATCGTCGACTACTCGGCGGGCGGACCCACGGACATCGAGTGCAGGATCTATGCCCGTCATCTGAAGAAGCACCTTGCGGGCGACCCCACCATCGTGATCCAGAACCGAGCGGGCGGCGGCGGCAACCTGGCCATGAACTGGATCTATGAGCGGGCGCGGCGCAACGGCACCGTAATGGGTTGCCAGACCGCCAGCGGCCGCTACACGGAATGGTTCGTGGGCGACCCCAAGAAAGCAGGTCTCCGGGCCAACATGGAGGAGATCATTCCGGTCATGTTCACGCCCGTGTACAGCGTCGGAGTGGCGAGGACGGACCTCGATCCGCCGCTCAAGAAGCCGGCAGACCTCAAGAACGTCAAGAGCTTCAACGTGGGCGGATTCCGCGCCGACAGCGCCAAGGACCTCAAGTTCCGCACGTTGTTCGAGTTGGCAGGCGTGAACTTCAAGTACGTCACCGGATACCAGGGGTCGGCGGATCTTCTGTCGGCGTTCCTCCGCGGCGAACTCGACTACATCGACGGGAGCACGCCGTTCTACATTCCCCGCGTGAAGCCCATCGCGGTAGACAAGGGGACGGCCGTTCCCCTCTGGCACGGCGGTGACAAGCAGATTCCCGCCATCGCGCCGGGCGTGCCCGCACGCGAATTCGTCAAGCTTCTTTCAGGCAAGGAACCTTCCGGGCCGCTGTGGCAGCTCTTTCAGGTCCACTCCAGCTACCGCCAGATTCTGGCGCCGCCGGGGGTGCCCCAGGCCGCCGTGGACGCGATTCGCTCGGCGTTCGCTTCCATGAACAAGGACCCCGAATTCCGGGCCGAGTACAAGAAGGGCGTCGGCGTCGAGCCGGGGATGTTGACCGGGGCCAAGGACATCCAGAATGCCATGGTGCCGTGGAAGACGGCGGGCGAGGAGCTGAGAAAGTTCCGCGCGCACTACATAGAAGAAGGGCGCAAGCTCGCGGCCAAGAGATAGGCCATCAACCGTGTCCCGTTGCCGGCCGTGAGCCCCAAGGGCCGGCAACGGGACCTCCGCAAGTGTCAGGGGTCTGACCCCTCCCGACAATGCTAGAAGCAGCCCAACTGGGACTTCAGGGTATCCTCGCGTGGCCGGCCTTCGGCTATCTGCTGCTGGGTATCAGTCTGGGTGTTTTCTTCGGCATGGTCCCCGGCCTCTCCGGACTCTCCGGGATGGCCATCCTGTTGCCTTTCACGTTCGATCTCCAGGCCTACGAGGCCATGGCCCTGCTCATGGGCATGTACGCCATCACCTCCACCTCGGACACCATATCGTCGGTTCTGCTGGGCGTTCCGGGTACCGCCGGCTCCCAGGCCACGATCATGGACGGCTACCCCTTGGCGAAGAAGGGTGAGGCCGCCCGGGCGTTCGGCGCCGCCTATACGGTGTCGGGTTTCGGCGGCGTCGTCGGCGCCATCCTGCTGGTGTGCTCGATCCCGATCCTGAGCCCCCTGGTGCTTTCGTTCGGCGCCCCGGAGTTCTTCCTCCTGGGGGTCCTGGGCATGGCCATGGTGGGCGCCCTGAGCGGCAACGCCCCGGCCAAGGGCATTCTGGTGGGTCTGCTGGCCCTGCAGTTCTCCATGATCGGCTATTCGCCGCAGGACGGCATCCCGCGCTTCTGGTTCGGCGTGCCGTATCTCCTGGAGGGGTTTCCGATCGTCCCCTGCGTGCTGGGTCTGTTCTCGCTTCCCGAGGTGGTGGAGCTCGCGGTGCGACGCGGCACCCTCTCGGAGGTGCCGGAGATGGGGAAAGGCCTCGGGGATGGGGTGCGCGACGCCTTTCGAAACTGGTGGCTGGCGCTCCGGTGCTCGGTCATCGGCGCCTACATCGGCTTCATCCCCGGTCTCGGCGCCAGCATCGTCGACTGGGTGGCCTACGGCCACGCGGTCCAGTCTAACAAGGACCCGGAGGCGGAGTTCGGCAAGGGCGAGATACGCGGCGTCATCGCCCCGGAGAGCGCCAACAACGCCATGAAGGGCGGTTCTCTGATCCCGACCATCGCCTTCGGCATTCCCGGCAGCGCCACCATGGCCATCCTGCTGGGCGCTTTCCTGATCCACGGCATCTACCCGGGTCCCGAACTCCTTAGCACGCGCCTCGACGTTACGTTCTCGGTGATCTGGGCGCTGGTGATCGCCAACGTGCTGACAGCGATCCTGCTGATGGGCTGCACCAACCAGCTGGCCAAGATCACGACCATACGAGGCAGCATTTTGATCCCGATCATCCTGGTGCTGGTGTTCATGGGATCCTGGATGGCGACGCAGGAGCTCGGTGACTGGCTCGTGCTGATGGGCCTGGGTGTGCTGGGCTACCTCATGAAGCGGTGGGGTTGGCCGAGGCCGCCCATCGCCCTGGGCATCGTCCTGGGTCCCATCATGGAGCGCTACCTCGACATCAGCGTCAGCCGTTACGGCTGGGCGTGGTTGTGGGAGCGACCCATCTGCATCATCCTGATCCTGATGACCCTGGCGACGCTTTACTACGCGACGCGGGCGCAGATGCGTCGGCAGCAACCCGGCGAGGTTTGAGATGGTACCACGGATCCGCGAGCACTACGTTGAAAGCCTGTTCATACTTGCCATGGCGGTCATGTTCGCCGCCGGCGTGGTCACGGCCAGGGAATGGCCCGCGAAATCCGCCCTGTTCCCCACGCTCATCGGGGTTTCCGGCTGTATCATCGCCGTGATTCTTTCGCTGTGGACCGGGATAAAGGGAGGGGAGGCGAAGGCTCCCGAAGGTCCGGGCGGAGCCGCGGACCTTTACCTCGACGTGAACCTCCGCAGTGGCGAAGCCCTGAAACGGACCTTCGTTATCTGTGCGTGGCTCGTCGGAATATTCGTGGGCACGTGGCTTCTCGGACAGCTCATCGCCTTGCCGCTGTTCGTCTTCCTCTACCTGAAGGTGGGGTCGAATGAGGGATGGGTCCTTTCGCTGTTCCTGACCGCGTGCGCCATCGCCTTTCTGTACGGGGTGTTCGACCAGGTCATCCACGCTTCGTGGTACGAGGGAGAGCTGTTCCGCTTCCTCGGTATCGAGTTGTTCTAGGAACTTGTCCCGAATCGTTACGGGTAGGGGCGACCGGCCGGTCGCCCCTACGGGGATTCACCTCAACGTAGGCTCCCGGAAAGAAGAAGAGAAATGACCCAAGCGACGGAAAGAACCACCATTCTCCCGGCGGCCAACTTGCTGCACGCGAAGAGCGTAGCCATCGTCGGCGCCTCGCCCAAGGGCAACTGGCCCAACCTGCTCTTCCATAGCCTCAAGGCGGCCGAGTTCCCCGGCAACGTCTTCCTGATCAATCCCAACTATGAGGAACTATGGGATGCGCCCTGCTACCCGAGCCTGGAAGCGCTTCCGGAGACCCCCGAGCACCTGTTGATGCTGGTGCCCACACGGGCGGTGGTCCCAACCCTGAAGCAGGCCGCGCCCCTGGGAGTCAAGGCGGCCACCATCTACAGCGCCGGCTTCGGCGAGGGGACCGATCCCAAGAGCCATGAGCGTGGCCGCGAGCTGGCCGAGTTCTGCGAGGAGAGCGGCATCGTCTGCTGCGGCCCCAACTGCATGGGCGCGGCGTCGGTGAACCAGCGCATGATGACCTACGCGCAGCGCCAGCCACTGCTCAGGCCCGGTCCCGTGGCCGCGGTGTTCCAGAGCGGCGGCTCCCTGGGCAACTGGATGAAGGGCGCGGCCGAGCGTGGCGTCGGCTTCAGCTACGCCATCTCCAGCGGCAACGAGGTGAGCCTGGACGTCGTCGACTACATGTCCTTTCTCATCGACGATGCCGACACGAAGATCATCCTGCTCATGGTGGAAGGCATCCGCCGCCCGAAGATGTTCCTGGAGATGGCGGCCCGGGCGCTGGAAGCCGACAAGCCGGTTATCGTGGTGAAGCTCGGGCGCTCGGAGATGGGTAAGCGCCAAGCCATCTCCCACACCGGCTCGCTGGCGGGCGACGACGAGGTCTTCTCGGCCGCCTGCGACCGCTACGGCATGGTGCGCTGCCACAGCTTGGAGGACCTGACCGAGATGACCCTGGCGTTCCTGCCGGGCCGGCGTCCCCGGGGCGGGCGCGCGGCCATCGTGGTGAACTCCGGCGGCATGAAAGGGATCCTGCTGGACCACATCGAGGAGGTGGGCATCGAGCTGGCCGCCCTGAGCGATGCGTCCAACCAGGCGCTGCGCCCCCTCATCCCCGACGACCTGGTGGTGGAAAACCCGCTGGAATGCGGCGTCGCCGGCTTCGGCAACGAAAACACCTTCGCCGAGATTGTGCGCATCCATGCCGAGGACGACGGCGTGGACCTCCTGGCGATCCACGGCGAGCTGCCGCGATTCGGTGAGAAGCGCAACCCGGACCTGCTCAAGAACATTTCCCGGAGCATCGACAAGCCCATCGTCGCCCACGCGCGCTCCACCTACAGCCTCCAGGACGAGAGCCGGGCCTTCCAGGAAGCTTCCGAGATTCCGCACCTGCAGGGCATTAAGGCCACGCTGCGGGCGCTCAACGGCCTGGGCGGCTACGGTCATCGCCGGCGCGTGGGGATTCCAGAAGTGCCCGCGGCCGACGGCCGGCCGGAAGAGCTGGAGGGCGCCGCCTGGCAGGAAAAGCTGGCCACCTGCGGACTCACACCGCCCAGGGAAGCCGTGGTCGGTACTCCCGGGGACGCCGCCGCCAGTGCAGGGGAGATGGGTTACCCCGTGGTGTTGAAGCTCCAGTCGCCGGAGGTGGTGCACAAGACCGAAGTGGGCGGCGTGGTGTTGGGGCTGGAATCCGCCGCCGGTGTCGAACAGGCAGGGTCGGAGTTGCTCGCCAAGGGACCCGCGGGGTCGAAGCTGCTGGTGCAGGAAATGGTCAGCGGCACCGAGGTCATCCTCGGCGCCCGGGTCGATCCGCAGTACGGCCCCTTCGTGATGGTGGGCCTGGGCGGGATCTTCGTGGAGGTGCTCAAGGACGTGGCGTTGCGTCTCGTCCCGGTCACCGCCTACGACGCGCGGGCCATGCTTCGGGAGCTCAAGGGCTACGGGATCCTCGAGGGAGTCCGGGGACAGAAGCCCCGGGACGTGGATGCGGTGGTGCGGGCGATCACCGGCCTGTCGGGACTCTTCGCCGCGCATCGCACCCACCTGAGCGACCTGGAGATCAACCCGCTGATGGTCAAGGAGGCGGGCGCGGGCGTGGCGGCGGTGGACGTCAGGATCGTCAGATACCCGTAGGACTACCGGCGCCGGACCCCGATCACCGGGTTCTCCGGGCCATCGGTCAGGTTCTCAACCTGAAGCAGTGATGGATTCGAATCCGGCGCCGGGCTGCCCGTCCAGCCGCGACCATGCGCCGGATCGACGCACGACGACATGACCATTCTCGAGAAGATCGCCGTGGTGCTGATAGCAGGGTCCTGGGTGGTGACCGCGGGAATCCTCCTGCTGCCCTTCCTGGACATGGAGCACAACCTGCTGGTGGCGGCGGCCGGAGTCTACTTCGTCAGTCAGGTGATCTTCTGGGCCGGCTGCGCCGTCGGGGGCCACGAGTTGGTACGGCGCTACCGGGAGCGTTTCCCGTGGCTGTCGTGGGCCAACAAGTTCAAGAAAAAGAGCTGAGGGTTGGTTTCCCTCGCGGGGGTCGCGGCACCTTGCACCCGCATCCGGCGTGTCCTATTCTTGCGCCCGGATACCAGCCGCGGTCCGCCGTCGAGTGGGACGTTGTCACCGAACCTTAACCGCTTCAGCCGACGCATTGTCATCTTCCGGGGCTACTAACCGAGATACCGGAGATCGTTCATGGGGTCAGGCAGGATCGAGCTCAAGGATGTCTACCGGTGTTACGGCGCCACCACCGCACTCGGCGGGGTATCCCTTACGATCGCCGAAGGCACCTTCACGACACTTCTTGGGCCATCCGGCTGCGGCAAGTCCACAACCCTTCGGATCATCGCCGGGCTTGAGCCGCAGACCTCGGGCCACGTGCTGATCGACGGCCGCGACGTTGCCGGCTTGAGAGCCGCGGAACGCAACATTGCCATGGTGTTTCAGTCCTACGCGCTCTATCCCCACATGACCGTTCGCCAGAATATCAACCTTCCCTTGGCGATGCGGAACATGAGCGTCTGGCAACGCCTGCCCTTGATGGACCGTCTGCTCACCTCCGCCCGACGCCTTTCGGCAGGTCACCAGCGCAAGGTGCGCGAAGTCGCGACCCTTCTGGACATAGAGACCTTGCTCGACCGCAAGCCCAGCCAGCTCTCCGGCGGTCAGAAACAGCGCGCCGCGGTGGCCCGGGCGCTGGTGCGCGATCCGGTCGCCTTCCTGCTGGACGAGCCGCTGTCCAATCTGGACGTCAAGTTGCGCCTCCAGATGCGGGGCGAGCTGGTGGATCTGCACAAACGCACCGGCCGCACATTCGTATACGTGACCCACGACCAGGCCGAGGCCATGAGCATGTCCGACCAGATAGCTGTGATGATGGACGGAACCATCGTTCAATCCGGCACGCCGCGAGAGATATACGAACGTCCCGCCACCCGGGAGATCGCCGCCTTCGTCGGCGATCACCCCCTGAACCTAGTCGAGGTCCCGGCCCGTTCCGGTGAACTCCCGGAACCGTTCACCTCGTTCGCTTTCGACACACGTCCGGACCTTGACACGGTGGTCATCGGGCTGCGGCCGGAGGCGCTGGTCCCGGCCCGCGACGGCCTGCTCGCCGGACGTGTCGTCCGGATCGAGTACCTCGGTTCGGAGGCCGTGGCAACCGTGGCGTTGCGCGGCGATCGGACGATCCGCGCCATCCTCCCCACCCATTCGGCGCTTCACCAACCCGGTGAAGAGATCCGTTTCAACTTCAACCCGGACCACGCGCACGTTTTTGAAGGGTCCACGGGAGCGCGGTTGGAGGCGTGCTTGGCGCCGAAGTCCCCCCGGGTTGCGACGGCGACGGGACCGGCCTCATGAGGCTCCGGCTGCCGCCACGAGTGGGCGAAGCGCTGACCGATGCGTGGTTGGTGGGTCCGGCCACCGTAGGCATGCTCGTGTTGATTTTCGGACCGGTGCTCGCCGTCGCGGTGCTCTCGTTCACCGACTACCAGCTTGGCGCACCGGCCTTCGCCTGGATCGGGCTCGAGAACTACACCGTGCTGTTCACCGATCCCATCGGTCGGCGGGCCGTGGTGAACACTCTGATCTACGTCGCCATCGTCATGCCCGCCTCGATGATCCTGGCCTTGCTGGTCGCCCTTGGCGTTCACCGGATCGCGAGCTGGAACGCGACGCTGGCGGGAGTGCTCCGCACCGCCTACTTCATGCCGGTGGCCGGGACGCTGGTGGCCATGGCGACGGTTTGGCAGATGCTCATGCATCCGAACGTCGGGCTCTTCAATCAGGTTCTGGGACTGGTAGGACTGCCGGGGCAGGAGTGGCTTTCCGACCGCGGGATCGTTCTCTATTCGCTGGCGGTGATCGGCATCTGGGAGACCGTGGGCTACAACATGGTTCTCTTCCTCGCCGGTCTGACCGCGATTCCGGAGCACCTCTATGACGCCGCCGAGATCGACGGCGTGCGTCCGGGCTGGGACCGGTTCTGGACCGTTACCTGGCCGCTGCTCGGACCGACGACGCTCTTCGTTCTCGTGGTCACGGCGGCGCGCGCATTCCGTGTTTTTGAAACCGTGGCCACGCTGACGCAGGGCGGTCCGGGGTTCGCGAGCGACACGCTGGTCTATGCCATGTACCGGGAGGGGTTCGTCTACTTCAAGGCGGGATACGCCAGCGCCGTCACGATGGTCTTTTTCGCTTTCGTCCTGACGCTCACGCTCGTGCAGTTCGGCGTGCTCGAACGGCGGGTGCACTACCGATGAACTCCCGCTTCCCAGTTGGTAAGGCAGTCATCCTTGCACTCCTTCTGGTGGGCGCGGCGCTCGTGCTGCTGCCTTTTCTCTGGATGCTTTCCCTGTCGGTCAAGCCCGCCGCGGAGATTTTCGCTCCCGGGATCGATCTGTTCCCCAGCCGCATCGAGTGGCGCAACTACGCCAAGGCGTTCGCGGAAGTTCCGCTGCACCGGTTCCTGCTCAACGGCGTCGTGGTCTGCGCCGGCATCCTGGTGTTCCAGGTCGTCATTGCGGTGCCCTGCTCCTACGCCCTGGCTCACCGGCAGTTCGGGCTTCGCTGGTTGATCTTCGGCCTGGTGCTGGCCGGCCTGTTGGTACCCTACCACGTGACCGCGATCCCGGTATTCCTGGGCTTCGCGGAGATCGGCCTGCTGGACACCTACCCGGCGTTGATCGTCCCGTTCATCGCCTCGGTCTTCGGCATCTTCCTGTTCCGGCAGTTCTTTGCCACCGTGCCCGCCGAGATCATCGATGCCGCGCGCATCGACGGATTGAGCGAGACGGCCATCGTATGGCGCATCGCGTTTCCCAACGCCTGGCCCGCGGTGAGCGCCTTCGCCATCTTCTCCGTGGTCGCCCATTGGAACGACCTGTTCTGGCCGCTGATCGCCATCAGCGATCCGAACCTCGCGACACCTCCCCGAGGCATACTCTTTTTTCGCGACGAGGAGGCGGGATCCGACTTTGGCCCCTTGATGGCGGCCGCAACCGTGGTTACAGCACCATTGGTGATCGCGTTCCTGGCGGCGCAACGCAAGTTCGTCCAGGGTATCACCATGAGTGGACTCAAGGGATGAGACCAGCAACCGCAGCAACGAAGGCACGGCCCGGATACGGGCGAAAAGAAAGGAGTTTTGCGATGAGAAGGATACTCTTTGCGATGTTGGTGGCGAGCTTCCTGGCCGCGGGTCCGGCCAAGGCGGCGGACGTAACGCTGACCCTGCACTACGCCCACCCCAACCTCTGGGCGAAGGTCCAGGAACTGGTCGCCGATGCGTTCATGAAAAAGAACCCGGACATCAAGCTCGAGATCCAGGCGCCCGCGGAGAACTACGCCGCGGGGGTTCAGCGCCTGCTCCGGGAAGCCGTGGCCAAGAAGCTGCCCGACGTGGCGTTCCTCGGTCTGAATCGCTGGCGGATCCTCCAGGCCCGCGGGCTGGCGGTGGAACTGGATCCCTTCGTCGGCGACGCCGCCAAGTTCGAGGCCAAGGGCTACACCTCTGCTCTGCGTTCGCTCGGCCAGTACCAGGGCAAACAGTACGCCATCGCCGCTTCGGCCTCGACACTTGTGATCTACGTCAACCCGGAGCTGGTGGCCAAGGCTGGCGGATCCGTGGACAAGTTCCCGACCGATTTCGACGGCCTGATCCGGTTGGCGACCAAGATCAGCGCCCTCGGCCCGAACATCGACGGTGTGTGGGTGTCGGCGCATGACTGGCGTTTCCAGAGCATGCTGGGCTCCTACGGCGGCCGGCCCATGAACGAAGACGAGTCCAACATTACCTTCGACAGCGAGGCCGGCATCAATGCCGCGAGGCTCTACTCGCGTCTCGGCAAGGAAGCGGGCATGAAGACCTACGGCGGCAAGGCCGCGCGCCAGGCTTTTGCCGCGGGCACCCTGGGGATCTACATCGACAGCTCTTCCTACCTGACGCGGGTCGTCGCCGGGGCCGGCGATCGTTTCAAGGTGACGCTGCTGCCGCTCGTCGTGGCCGCGAAGGACAAGTCCACCGTCTATTTCCCCACCGGCGGCTCGGCCATCGTCATGCTGACACGGGATCCCAAGAAGCAGGCGGCGGCGTGGAGATACATCCAGTTCGCCACCGGTCCGGAAGGCGCCAAGATCGTGGTGGAGAACACGGGGTATGCGCCCACCAACGAACTGGTGCTCAAGGACAAGAGTTATCTCGGCGACTTCTACTCGCGTAACGAGAACTCACGGCGGGCCCACGCCCAGGTGGCGGCCTATTCGGGCCCCTGGTACGCGTATCCCGGCGCAGAGGGTGTGGCGGTCACGGACCTGATCGGGGCCGCGCTCGTGGATGTCATCGAAGGCGCCGATCCCGAGGCCAGGATCAAGAAGCTGGCCGCCGAGGTGCGGTCCAAGCTCAAGATGAAGTAAGCGGGAACGTTAGCGAGGCGGAGGACGGGATCCGCCGGGGCGCGGCCCCGTCCCCGCCTCGCGCGGTCCCGAGGACCGGATACTGACTCCGGTGGGTGTTCAGCTCTCGAAGTCCGGGTATCCCACCTCGGCGGCCTTGGCCTTGTAGTCCTTCACCAGCTCCTCCCGGTCCATCTCCCTGCGCCAGATGGCCTCGGTGAAGCTCCACAGCAGGAACGGGTGCGCGCCCATGGCGTAGAGGCTGCCGTAGTCGCGCCGCTCCAATGCGCGCCGCTCCTCCGGCGTGAACTTGAGGCGTTCCCCCTTTTCCCACCGGGCGACGAAGCCGGGCGGGTTCTCCACGTAGGCGTCCTCCGCCTCCTCGTTCATGTTCACCACGTGCATGAACTTGTTGACCAGGTACTTGCTCACAGTCCCGCTCCTTCCTGGTCCCTCTCCCAGGCGAAGAACGGAACCGCCGGGAACCCCGCGTCGAGCCCCTCCGCGTGGGTGGGAGACGCCCCCTTGGCCACGCCCATGGCCATCAGGAAGTTCAGGAAACCCATGGTCATGTTGCCCGAGGGGACCATCTGCTCCAGGTTGCAGTCGCGCGCGGCCGCGTCGATGTCGCCGGTAGCGATCCACCCCACGGCGCGGGCGTCGAAGTCGGGGTCCATCAGGCGCCGCTCGAACTGCTTCGGCCCGCCCACCTCCAGCGACAGGTGGCCGCTCACCAGGACGCCGATGCGCTTCCCGTCGGGCAGGCTGTCGATGACCGAACGGATGGCCCCTCCCACTTCGTAGAAGCGCCGGGCGGTGGGGAGCGGCGGCGCGATGCAGTTGGTCAGGATCGGGACGATGGGGATGTCCATCTCCGGCCTGACGAACAGCATGGGCACCACGATGGAGTGATCGATGGTGAGTTCGCTGGAATAAGCGAAGTCCACGCCGCGTTCGTAAGCGCCCTCCAGGAGCCGGTTGCACATCTCCAGGTCGCCCGGGACATCGCACTCCGGCAGGCCGAACTCCCGCACCTCGTCGTAGAAGGTGCCGTGGAACCGGTCCATCTTCCCGATCATGAAGGCCGGCATGTTGTCCATGAAGAACTGGTGCAGGTGGTCGTTGCCGATGGTGATCAGCACGTCCGGCTTGTGATGCGCCAGCTTGGCCCGCATCATCGCGATCCGTTCCTGGACCTTGGCCGCCCCCGGCGGCTGCTGTGCCTGTTTGAACAGCCTGGGCATGAACGGGTTGTGGGTGATGCCGAGCATGGTGACGAGTTGCGCCATCGATTCGTCTCCTTGGTCTTGTTGGTGTAGCCGGAGCGGCTCAGGGGTTGGCCGGTTCCACGACGCCCGTGGGCGCGGGATTCATCGGGACGTGGCCGGGTTGCGCCGCGACGCGGGCGAGCCAGGCGTTGACCGCCGGATAGTCCGCCAGGTCGTATCCGCCTTCGTCCGCCACGTGGGTGTAGGCGAAGAGGGCGATGTCGGCGATGCTCATGCCGTCGCCCCCGAACCAGTCCGCCGCGCCGAGGTGCCGTTCCATGACGGCCAGCGCGGCCCGCCCGCCCTCCTGCTTGGCCGGAAGCTGGGCGTGCTGCGCCTCGGTCATCTCCACGTGTTGAATCCAGTGACGCGCCACCGCGATGCAGGGCTCGTGACTGTATTGCTCGAAGAACATCCACTGCAGGCATAGTGCTCGCGCCAGCCGGCTGGAGGGAAGGAAGCGCGAGCCCTCCGCCAAAAAGAACAGGATGGCGTTGGATTCGGCAATGCAGGTGCCGTCCTCCAGGATCAGCACCGGGATGCGTCCGTTGGGATTGATGGCAAGAAACTCGGGCGTGCGGGTTTCGCCGATCAGGATATCCACCTCGACGCGTTCGTAAGTCCGGCCCAGATGGGCGAGCAGCAACCGCGGCTTGTAGCCGTTACCGGAGAGCTGGTTGTCGTAGAGTCGAAGCATGGCCGTTTCGGGTGGATGGACGCCTTGGCGGTGTTGCGTCCGGCAGGAACTGACGACTAGCGGAATTGCCGGAGGGGCGCAAGGCGGAAAGCGAGAGTAGGGCGCAGATGCTCCGTTTCAGCCCAGAGTGGGGTCGAGGATGATCTTGCCGATGATGCCGCCCCGTTCCAGCAGCTCGTGCGCCTCCTTCACGTCCTCCAGGGGCATGGTGCGGTCGATGATGGCGCGGACCGCCCCCTGGCCGGCCAGCGACAGGGCCATCTCCACGTCCTTGCGGGTCGCGCCGGGCTGCCCGATGATGCGGATGCGCTTGAGGTAGAGACGCTTTACGTCCAGCGGCACGGTGCCGCCGCCGTGGGCGCCCGCGGTCACCAGGCGGCCCGCGAAGGCGAGGCTGTTGAAGGCGCCAGGCCACAGCGTCGGGTCGGCGATGTTCTCGAAGAGGACGTCGACGCCGTGGCCGTCCGTGATGCGAAGCACCTCCCGCTCCAGGTCCTGTTCCCGGTAGTTCACCGTGAACTCGGCACCGTAGCCCCGAGCGGCCTCGACCCGCGAGTCGGCGCCGGCGGCGGCGATGACCCGCGCGCCCTGGTGCCGGGCGATCTGCACGCCGCAACTCCCAAGGGCGCCCGCCGCTCCCATGATCAACACCCACTCGTCCTTCTCGAGTTTGGCGTGGTTGAGCAGCAGGTTGATGGCCGTGGGGAAGTGGCGGGTGACGACGGAGGCTTCGGCGAAGGACAGGTTGTCCCGGATAGGGAAGACGTTCTCCACCGGCACGGTCACGTACTCCGCGTAACCGCCCCAGCGGTCGAGGCCCAGGTGCCTGCTCCGTTGGCAGGAGTCCTCCCGGCCCGTGCGGCAGAAGCGGCACTCGCCGCAACGGATGGAGGCCACCACCGAAACGCGCTCGCCGCACCGCGACTGAGGCACCCCCTCGCCGGCGGCCACGACGATGCCCGCGGGATCGGTGCCGAGGACCACCGGGAAACGCAGGTCGGTGCGGTAGCCGCCCTGTCGCACCGTGACGTCCAGCGTCTGATTGACCGAGACGGAGTGCACCTCGATCAACACCTCGCCCACCGCGGGTGATGGGATGGGGAGTTGCTCCATCCGCAACACCTCCGTGTTGCCGAACTCCCGCATGGTGACGGCCTTCATGGAAGTCCGCATCAGCGTGCCCCTTGCTCCCGCATGTCTCATCCTCCCCGGGCATCCTGCCTCGTGGATTCGTCCTGGAACCGCGCACGAATTCGGCCGCCGGCAAGGACGCCGCCGAGGAATCTACTATGAAACACCCGGCGGTTGAACTGCGTGCCTCCGTTGACCGCGCGACGACTTCCGTAGTATCCCGGCACCCCATGAGCACGCGCGACGGAGACATTGAGACGATATTGGCGGGGCTGGGCTCGACCGAGCTTCTGCTGAAGATGGACTGGGATGGCTGGCTGGCCATGCCGGCGCCATATGGCGAGACCGGGTTCACCAGTCGCGAAGTGACGGCGCGATACGAGCGCAACGGCTACGAGTGGGACATCCACGGCACGCTCTACACGCCCGAGCGAGAGGCGGTACCCGGCCGAGCCATCGTTGTGTTCCACGGCGGCGCGGGCAGTGAACGCATCATGGACACGACCCCGGACGGCCGTCCGGGGCTGGCGCGGGTGCTGGCGTTGCAGGGCTTCGTGACCCTGGCCGTCACCTATCCCGGCCATTACCCGCCCGGCGGGGTCTGGACCGAGCCCGTGCCCCATCGCATGCCGGTCTACCTCCTGGACCGGGAGCTCCCCTTGAAGGAGATCCTGGACCGCAACCTCAAGTGCACGTTCAACACCATCCTTCAGGGCGCCGGGCTTCTCGCCGACACGTACCTGCGGGACCGGGATGTGCTCGCTTTCGGCCATTCCACCGGCGGACCCATGGCGGCCCACCTGCACCGTTTCGTGCGAAGCGCCCGTGTCACCGGCATCCTGGGCTTCGGTTCCGGCGGCCCCGACGGCTGGCGCAAGGAATGGCGCGAGTGCACCGGGGCCGAGGAGTACCAGGAGATTCCGGTGGAACAGATCTCCCGGCGTTCGCCCGAGAGCTTTCGTGCCGCACGGTACGAAGACCCGGAGGACCTGACCCCCTGGGGTGGCCCCGAGGAGTACATGGCATGGGCCAATCCGATGCGTTCCCAGATGAAGACCAGCCTGTGCGACAACCAGCACAACGGCGCCGTCGGGATCCTTGACCGCTACGTGGAGGCTACGGGCCTTCCGCGAGACGAGTACTACGATCACCTCCGGGACCCCGACCCCGAGTGGCTCGGGAACATCGGCGTGCTGTTGGTGGTGGGCGAGAACGACAGGGGACACTGGATCCGGGGAGAGCGCCTGGAAGATAAGCGCGAGATGTTCATGGCCGCGAAGTATGCCGCGGCGAACGCCCGTTGCCACGTGGTGCTGATCCCCCGCTACGGCCACGTGGGCTACGCCGAGCTACACAACGAGAAGATCGCCCACCTGTGGCTGTGGGCGGTGAGGGAGGGGTTCTTCGCCGGGTAGGGAAGTCCGGGAGCCCGTGCAGCGGCAGTGCCCGCGGGGCAATCTCCGGTAGGGGCGGCCGGCCGGTAGCCCCTACGCGTTTTGCCTCATGCCGTAAGCTTCCGGTGCAGCCACTGCGTCAGCACGCTCAGCGCCGGCTCGTTGGATTTGCCGGGCACCCGGCCCATGTGCCCGCCGTCGGGGAAGATGCACACGTCCTTGGGGTCGCCGTGCTCCAGCAGCAGGTAGAAGTCGTCGATGGGATGCTGGTCGTCGAGCTTGCCGTTGATCAGCAACAACGGGGCGCACGGCTGATCGATGAGGCCCTGGGTCACCAGCGATAGCCGCGGCGCCAGCTTCAGGATCTCTTCGAGATCCCGGGTGCGGAAGATATAGCCGCGCGCGTCCATCAGGCTGGCCGGCCCCAGGAGATACTGCTCCGCCCGGGTCGTCAACGCCGGCCGCAGCCACTCTTCCTGAAAGGTCAGATGGACGCCGCCGCCCCAGTCCACCGCGCCCTTGAGCCGCCTCGCTTCCACGTGGGCGACCTTGGCCGCCCAGTATCCGCCGAAGCTCCCGCCCATGACGCCCGTTCGGGAACCGTCCACGTCCGCGCGCGTCTCCAGGTAGTCGAGGGCCGCGGAGAAGGTCCGCTCCGCCTTGGGGTCGGAGCCGAGAACGGGGCTCTCGCCCACTCCGGGCATGTCGATGTTCATGGTCGCCAGGCCGAGTTGGTGGAACGCTTCGTTGGGCCTGCGCCGGTCCTCCTTCCAGCCGTCGACCCCGCCCCAGTGGAGCACCACCGGAGGACAGTCCGCGTCGCGCGGAATCTGGAGATAGCAGATGATCGACGTCCCCTCGAAGGGAATCTCCACCCGTTCCACCGGGGGGTCCATGTGCCGGGCTGCCTTCAGGAAATTGCGTAGCGAAGCCTCGTAGCAGGCTTTCTTCCCGGGCGTCGAGGATACCGGGTACCGGCCGATGCGATAGTAGTCGTAGGCGAGATAGAAGGACTCGCCGCACGGCTCGCCGTTCTTCTCCTGTTGTTCGCCCAACGCCTCGTACCGCTCCCCCATCCGGCTCCACACCTCCGCCCAGTGGTCGTCCTCCGTGGACTCGAGCCACGAAACCACTTCCTCGGCGTCCTCGGGCCGGACCCATTCGAAAGGGTTGGCGCGGCCGGCTCGCCGCAGGATCTCCGGCTTCAACTCTTCGAGAGGGCGCATTCTTGATTCCATCATCACCTCCATCGTGTCGCGACACGAGCGACGTGAATGCGGCGGACCGCGTTTCACGTCTATTGGAAAGGTCCGCGTGCGTCAATCCATGTGGCAACCAGGGCCCTCTGTGCTACATGTTGGTGCTGCCGCAAAAATCACGAGGTGCACAATGACGGAACGAAGAGTCGGTATCGAGATTCCTGGGTCCGATGTCCACGGGATATTGACCGATATCCGCGAAGCCGAAGATCTGGGCATCCAGGCCGTCTGGCTGACCACCGGCAGTCCCAGGACCGCGGACAACAACATCCGCCGGGATACGCCGAGCATCCTGGCGGCGGCGGCCATGTGTACTCAAACCATCCAACTGGGCACCGCCATCGTCCTGACGTGGCCGCGCCATCCGCTTTCCTTCGTGGAATACTGCGAGGCCATGGCGCAACTCGCGCCGGGCCGTTTCAGGCTCGGCGTGGGGCCGGGCAACAAGGCTCCCATCGAACGCACCTACGGGTTCGCGTTCGAGCGGCCGCTGGGTCATCTAACCGAATACGTGCAAATCGTGAGGGCGGTGCTGAAGGCAGGCGCTGTGGATTTCACGGGGCGGCATTACCGAGCCCAGACGGCGAACAACGATCCGGTGGACGTGCCGGTTCTGATTTCGGCCGTGCGACCGAAGGCCTTTGAGTTGGCCGGCGCCCGCACCGACGGCGCCATCAGCTGGCTGTGTCCCGGCGCCTATCTGCGGGACTTCGCGGTACCGGCCATGGCCGCGGGCGCGGAGAAAGCCGGGCAGCCGACACCGCCGCTCATCGCTCACGTGGCCGTGAGTATCCACGATCAATGGGACGAGGTCGAAGCCGTGTCGAGACAGCGTTTCGATTCGTATATGCGCCGCGATCCCTACGTCGAAATGTACCGGATGGCCGGCTTTACCGAAGCGGCGGAGAGAACATGGAGCAGGCGGATGCTTGAGTCGCTGGTGGTATCCGGCGACGAAGCGGAAGCGGAAAGGCGGCTGCGGGAGCTTTTCGACTTCGGTGCCGGCGAGGTCATGGTCAGCGTGCTGCCGGCCGGTAGCGATCCGGACGCCTGCCGGGAACGCACCTTGCGATTCCTGGGCGAATTCGCGCGCACCCTGTAAGCCCCGGGGCCGCGCCCACAACGAACCTTCACATCCCGTTGCCGCGCGCCCCGCGAAGCGACCGGCGGATTATCGCGCGGAATCAACCGGACAGGGCGCTACACCCCCGGGCACGTGGCAGTGACGCCGCCGTCCACCGGCAGCATCACGCCGGTGATGTAGTCGGCGTCGTCCGAGGCCAGGAAGAGCGAGGCTTGCGCCACGTCCCAGGCGCTGCCGGCCCGGCCCAGCGGGACGATGCCGTCACGAGCCTTGCGGTATTCGTCCGCCGACGTGAACCCCTTGTACTCGTAGCTGGGCTTTCCTCCCACCAGCCGGCGCGTGAACGGCGTGTCGATGTAGCCCGGCAGCACGCAGTTGGCGCGGATGTGCTTGTCGGCGTATTGCAGCGCCAGGTTCAGGGTGAGCTGGTTGACGGCGCCCTTGGCCGCGGAATAGGAGGCGGTGGGCACGTTGAGGTGGCGCATGCTGGCAATGGACGAAATGTTGACGATGGCGCCGCCGCCCTGGCGGATCATGATGGGG
>JAJDTQ010000198.1 GCA_022827045.1 Candidatus Binatia bacterium | reverse complement strand
CCCGAGCCTGACGCCGAGGTGGTGGCTCGCCTCGAGGAGCCCGCCAACGTCGCCAGGGGCGAGAAGCTGGTGCGCAAATTCGGTTGCGCCGGCTGCCACGACATCCCGGGGATGGAGAAGGAATCCCGCATCGGCGTCGAGTTGACGACCTTCGGCTCGAAGCCGCTGGAAGAGCTGTTCTTCGGCAACGACACCAGCATCAAGCACACCTGGAAGGACTGGACCTTCAACAAGATCCACAACCCGAGGGTATACGCCACCGAGCGGGTGGAGCAGTTGATGCCTCACTTCGACCTGCCCGAGGAAGACATCAAGGCCCTGCGGGTGCTGCTGCACGGTTTAGTGGAGCGGAAGGTGCCCGATGCGTTCAAGGCCGACCACTCCGAGCGGGCGCAGCAGATCTCCGCGGGACGTCGCCAAGTCCAGGAGTACAACTGTGTCGGCTGCCACGTCATCGACGGCGAGGGCGGGTACATTCGCAAGTACTATGAGGAAAACCCGACCCTGGCGCCGCCGCCGCTCAACGGCCAGGGCGAGAAGGTCCAGGCCAACTGGCTGTTCGGCTTCCTGCAGAACCCGGAGACCCCGATCCGGCCCTGGCTCAAGATCCGCATGCCCACCTTCGGTTTCGACGGTCCCCACGCGGATACCTTCGTGAATTACTTCGCCGCCCTTTCCGAGGTCGAGATCCCCTACGTCCATGTTGACGAGGCTCAGGTACCCGCGGGTTATCTCAAGGCCGGCGCGACGTTGTTCTCCGACGACTACTTCGAATGCGGCAGTTGCCACGTGCGGGGCGACAAGAAGCCCGACGGTCCGGTGGAG
Organism: Candidatus Binatia bacterium; assembly: GCA_022827045.1. Next base: position 5,420 of record JAJDTQ010000198.1, on the reverse strand, counting down.
GACTGGGCGCCGGACCTGAACCTCGCCCGCCAGCGGCTGAACCCGGACTGGATCGAGAAGTGGATCCTCGACCCGCAGAAACTCCAGCCGGGAACCAAGATGCCGTCGTTCTACCCGGGTGGACCCGAGGACATCCTCGGCGGAGACGAGAAGAAACAGATCGAGGCGTTGACCGACTACATCATGGCGCTTGGCTTGCCGCCGGCCGCCACGGCCAAGGCCGAAGAGGCGCCGGCAATGGAGTCGGGCAAGGAAGGTGTTGAGGAAGCGAACAAACAGGGTTAACCTGGAACCAAAGGCAATTTCGCAAGAGGAGAGACTGATATGAATCGCAGGTTTCCGTTACTCGTCATGCTGGCGGTTTTCGTGGCCGCCGCTCTGACCCTCGGCGCCTATCAGCCCACGTTCGCCGCCGGCGGTGGCATCTCCGGCGACGTGGTCTTCAAGGGGGCCGTGCCCGCGCCCAAGAAGCTCAAGGTCACCAAGGACAAGCGGCGCTGCGACAAGTCCCCGAAATTCGACGAGTCGCTGCAGGTCAAGGACGGCAAGCTCAAGAACGTGGTGGTGTACATCGCCGACGTCAAGGGCGGCAAGAAGCTGGAGAAGAAGGGGGTGACCCTCGACCAGAACGGTTGCGTGTATCAACCGCATGTGTTGGCGGTCGCGGCCGGCGCCGACGTCACCATCCTCAATCCCGACAAGGTGCTGCACAACATCCACACCTACAGCAAGATCAACAAGCCCATGAACCGGGCGCAACCCAAGTTCAAGAAGAAGCTGAAGGTGAAATTCGACAAGCCGGAGATCATGGAGGTCAAGTGTGACGTCCACGGCTGGATGAGCGGCTGGATCTTCGTGGCCGGCAACCCCTACTACAGCGTCACCGGCGAGGACGGGGCCTTTAGCCTCACCGACGTGCCCGCGGGCAAGTACAAGGTCACCATCTGGCACGAGAAGCTTGGCACGCAGACCAAGGAAGTGGAAGTCAAGGACGGCGAGACCGCCAAGCTCGACGTCGAGTTCGCGGGCTGATCCGCGACCGTGCTTTGAAACTGAAACGCCATGCCGGCTTGCCGGCATGGCGTTTTTCATTCCGGACCGGACTGCCCGTCGTATAACTACATCCCCACCCGGCTCTTGAAGAAGTTCCAGGCGCGTTCCATGTCCGGAGGCGGCAGCGCCTCCTTCTGGCGCGAGCCGGCCGCCTCCCTGGGGAGGAAACGCGGCGTCCCCACCTGCATGGCGCCGTAGAGTACCTGCGCCGCCTCCTCGAGGTAGATGGCCATCATCACCGCCTCCGGAATGGTCCGGCCCACCGTCGCCTGCCCGTTCCCCTGTAGCAACACCGCCGCCGCATCCCCCAGCGCCGCGGCCGCGCCTTCGCCCAGCTCGCGCGTGGAGATGAGGTCGATGGTCCTGAAAACCGGCACGCCGCCGCTGAAGAAGCTGCCGTGGTTGTGTACCGCGTCCAGGGGGGTGTCGGTTACCGAGAACATGTTCGCGGTCCTCGCATGGATCCGCGTGATGGCGTTGACGTCCGGCCGAGCGTTGAAGATGGCCGTGTGGAGCGCGGTCTCGAAGGATGGCGGCGCCGGCGCCTCCAGCACCTGACCCTGCAGATTCACCACCACCAGTTGTCCGGGCTGCACCAGCTCCAGGGCGATCCGCGGGGTGATCACGAACAGGTCCGAGTCCGGAATCCGCGCGCTCACGTGGCCGAACCCCTGCACCAGCCCCTCACGGCTCAGGATACGGGCGGCCGCGATGACGTCCTCGTTGAGCTGTTCGACCCCGTCCGGCATGTTTGCTTCCTTTCGATTCGGCGAACGTCGGAGGATTCGGATGTGGGAGGCGGCTGCGGCCACGCGTCAGACGCGTATCTCGCGTCTCTGCTCGGAAACGCGGAAGTTCAGCTTCTTGCTGGGCTTCATCGACGGAAGGGGATTGAACCGGAACTTGAAGTCGGCGGGCGACACCTCGATCGTGAAGTAGTGCGCGAGCATCAGCACGTTGACGGCCAGTTGCAATTCCAACCACCGGGAGCCGAGACAGGTGTGCGTCCCCAGCCCGAACGGGGCGTACCCGGGACTGTGGTGTTCATTGCGCGGAGACAGATAACGGTCGATGTCGAATTCGAAGGGCTCGGGGAACACGTCGTTCATGTAATGCGCGGCTGTCTGGGCAATGAAGATCTGTGACCCAACCGGCAGTTCGTAGTCTTCCACCACGCACGTATTCATGACGTTCCGGATGGACATCGGGACGATCGGGTAAATGCGCAGGCACTCCATGAGGAATCGGTGTGTCACGTCGATGGCGGACGGGTTGAATGCCTTGGCATCCGGATCGCCGTCATTGAACAGGGCATCCGCTTCGCTTCGGATCCTGGCGTAAATCTCGGGCTGCGACGCCATGGCGTAGAGTGTGAAGCTGAACGCATCGCCGAGGTAAACGCTGGCGATCAATGCTGCTGAAAGGGCGAAACGCAGATTCGACTCAGGGACGAACTGAGGGTCGCTCGCGTGCAGGCTTAGCAGGTCATCCGCAAGATCCCGAGCAGCATCAGCCCGCTGCGCCGAGGTATGGATGCTCTGGACCCGCGCCAGCAACGTGTCGACGGCTTTGGCCCGGCGTCTCATCCCCGGGGTGCCCAGCATGAATTTGGGCAGGGCCCGCATGATGTGAGTGGTGAGCGCTCGTTCCTTGTACGTCATCAGATCGTCGATGATGTCCTGCGTTTCAACGCCAAGGAATACTGGAGAGATCTGCGCGTTGATCATTTTCCGGCACATGTCCGTGGCAGGTAAGGTGTCCCCGACTGTCCAATTCGCCATGTACTTTCGGACATGATCGAAGATCTGGTCCAGTTGTCCTTCCAATCTGCCGCGGGAATACGCCGGCGCCAGGGATTTGCGGAGCCGGAAATGATCGGCGCCATCCAGTGAGGGCAATACGCCATTCGCGCCGTAGATCTGCTCGAAGTCGGAAAAGTAGTCCTTGGCTCTCAGGTACATGCGCCCGCGCTTGTTCGTCCAGTGATTCGTCTCGACTCCGGCGAGGAAGATCATGGGCTTCTTGAACGGCGGGCGGATCTTGAACACCGGGCCGTACTCTTGCGCAATGTCCGCAAAGAGAGCGGGAATGTTGCCGTCGCGAATATGTGGATTGAGCAGTAATCGACGCAACGGGACGGCCGGTATCGTCTTGGTCAGGGCGGAACGACGGAGTAACGGCCCGGCAAGGTTGTGGGCGACCGCCTCGGCGATGGAACGGCCGATCAATTCCAGCTTGCAGACGACCTCGATACGCGCCTCCGACTCGTCATCGAGCTCGAATATGAAGCGCAGGACGTCGCACGTATTGAGGAGGCCGACGATGATGATGTCTCTCGGGGTAGGAATCTCGTTGTAGAAGATCACCTTCGTGATGCGCGATTTGACGAACTCGACCGCCGTGCCTTCTCCATTGCCGGTGTTGAGGTGCTCCTGACCGACAGCGTGAGACAATGTCCAGAAGTCGCCGTCGTGGTGCTCCAGGATCTTCAGGCCGACGAGGCCATCCAGCGTCAAGTCAATGATCGAGTCCGCACGGGGAGCGAGCCGTTCGATCCAGTAACGCGCGTTCCGTTGATCCGGTTCTTCGGCGATCTCCTTGAGGATGGGGTCCAGGGCGGGGTCGCCCACCGCTGTTCGGTCCAGAAGAATCAGGGAGCTCCTGTCGGTGTCGATGCGGGATACGAGCGACAACTCCGCGAGCACTGCTCCGATGACGGCGCAGTTCAGGTCCCAGCCGGGCACTTGGTGAAAGTAGCCGGATTCTCCGTTGAGGAGCATCAGCAGCAGCTCCTCGGGCAAGCTCAGTTGCTGGGTCGCGATACCGTCTGTCGAGAGAGCCATTGGTCTCCCCTCCTGAAGCGAACTTTCGTTATCAAGGTTGTTATCAATTCTAGCACAGCGGGTGCGACAGTGGTACAAATCTAGTAGATGAGGACGGAGGCCACGAATGCCCCTTTGCCTTCCCCGTTTCCCGAGGGTTGGTACTTCGTAGCAACCCGCCAGGCCGTGCTGAAGGCCGGACTTATCCAAAAGACATGGATGGGCGAGAACGTCGTCGTGTGGTGTGACGAGGACGGACGCGTCTGCGTTGCCGAATCGGTTTGCCCGCACCTGGGCTCCGATCTCGGCCCTGCCGCGGGAGGACGGGTACGCGACGGCCGGCTCGTTTGCCCCTTCCACGGATACGAATTCGATGCCACCGGCCAGTGCGTTGCCACTCCCTTTGCCCCGCCACCCAGGACCGCGAAGCTGCGGGTCTTCGAGACCCGGGAAATTCTCGGCCTGATCTTCGCCTGGTGGGGGCTCGGCGGTCGGGGGCCGCAATGGAGCCTGCCCTCGGAGTCGCCGGATCAGACCGGCTGGACAGGCTTCGAGATCAAGACCCTCCGCTTTCCCGGCCATCCCCAGGAGACGTCGGAGAACTCGGTGGACTTTGCGCACCTGCGCTACGTCCACGGCTACGAAGACGTGAACCCCGTCCAGGAACTGTCCGTGGACGGGCCCCGTCTCGAGAGCCGTTTCGACTTCAAGACGAAGCGGACCATCGCCAGGGTCGCAACCCTCACCTTCGACACCTCGGTCACGACCCATGTCTTTGGGCTGGGCTATTCGTTCGTGGAAATCCGCGAGCATTCCGTCGGCATTGACGCGCGCTTATGGGTTCTGGCGACGCCAGTGGACGGCACGCTCATCGACATGTCGCTGGTCTCGCAGGTGCGGGAGATCCGCAAGCCGGCGCGAAAGATCGCGGGCCTGGGGTTCCTCCCGGTGGGATGGCGCGCTCCCATCATGAACAGGTTCATGGTGTCCCAGCAACGGCGTGACGTCCTGCAGGACGTGGTCATCTGGAGCCGCAAGCAGTACCGATCGCGCCCGCGCCTCTCCGCTTCCGACGGCAAGATCATGCCCTTCAGGCGCTACTGCGCCCAGTTCTACCCCGATCCGTGCGACATCGACGGCTCCCGCCCTACGCCCTCCTGAACCGCCGGCCGTACAGGATGCTCCCGTAGTAGTTGAACCACAGCTTTGCGGCGGGATCGTCGAAGGGGTAATCCGCGCCGAGTTGCCTGGCGGCGGCGAGCCCGGTAACGAGACAGGTCTCCTGGCTGTTCACCAGCGTGTGGGCGCCGCAGTGCCACGTTTTTCTCCTGCCCTGAATGAAGCGGAACAGGCCGACGAGCCATGCAACGTGACGCACGTCGTGGACGATGTGCCGAAACGATCGCTTCTCGAGGATCATTCGTTCGTCGATGGGGTTGTTCGGGTTGTAGGTCACCAGGCACGGCTTGTCGGAACGATTGGCCCACGGTTGCTGGTTGTGCATGATGTAGGTGATTTCATAGTTGTCCGGCTTCGAACCGTACT
>JAJDTQ010000165.1 GCA_022827045.1 Candidatus Binatia bacterium | reverse complement strand
ATATTCGTGTCCTCTAACCGAAGTCCGGGAACGAATCAACGCCCCTTCCACGCCGGCGCCGATCTCAAAGGTTGTACAGCGCCCGCGCGTTCCCCCCGGTGATCTTGGCGGCCACCTCCGGGCTCAGCCGCGGGTCGTTGGTGACGCCGTCCAGGGCAAGCAGCTCGGTGGCGCTGTCGGCGTGGCCGTAGTCGGTGCCCACCACCAGGTGGTCCTCGCCGGCGGTGTCGATAACGTAGGGCAGGTCGTCGTTGGTCTCGCAGCCGATCCAGATGCGGTTCTGCGCCAGCAACTCCTTCTTGCTGAACTCCTTGTCCGCCATGTGGTAGCGCTTGTAGAGGTCGCTCAGGGCGTAGGGCAGCCACTGGGAGCCCACTTCCAGGAACGCCATCTTGAGCTTCGGGAAACGCTCCGGGATTTTGTCCATGATGATGGTGTGGAACGCGCCCACCACCACCAGCTTGAACTTGGAGAAGCCCACGGTCTCGTACTTGTAGTAGTCGTAGAGCACGGGGCTGCCGTTGGAAGAGTGGATGCAGACCGGGATGTCCAGCCTCTCGGCGGCGTCGTAGACGGGGTAGAAATAGGGGTCGCTCAGAAGCCGTTCACCCTCGGACCCACGCATGTAGATGCCCACGGCGCCGTTCTCCTTGGCGGCGCGGGCCTCCTCGTACACCTGGTCGGTTTTCAGCAGCGGCACCACGGCCACCCAGCGCAGGCGGTTGTCGGACTGTTTCCAGCACTCGCCCATCCAGCGGTTGTAGCTGCGGCACAGCGCCAGCTCGATCTCGGGCCGGGGCGTCAGTGGGATGATGAAGATGGTGGGGAAGATCACCTGGATGTCCACTCTGAGCTCATCCATGTGCTTTAGGCGCACCGCCACGTTCCGCAGCTCGCGCGACTCCAGCGGCGTGTCCTTGCCGACGTTACGGGACTTGAGCCGCAGGGTGCCGTCTACCAGCCAGTACTCGTCGATTTCGCCGGAACCGTTCAGGGAGCCGACGATGTCGGGACGGAACTTGCGGTCGGCGCCGTCCATAAATTCCCAGGTCTCTTCGGTTTCGAGAACGTGTGCGTCGGCATCGATTCTGAGCATTTCGGGCTCCTGTTTCGCGTTAGTGGATGGCCGTCGGTCGCCTCGGGAGTGGCCTGTATCCCGACTCGGGTCGCGGATCAACGGCCCTTCCACCGCGGCGTCCGCTTCTCCACGAAGGCCCGCGGCCCTTCCTTGCTGTCCTCGGTGGTGAGGACCAGGGTGGCGAGGTCGCCCTCAAGCCCCAGCGCCTGGTCCAGCGGCAGGCCGGCGCCCTTGTGGATGGATTCCTTGACGTACCGCAGCGCCAGCGGCGCGCCCTTGGCGAAGGACGCGGCCATCTCCTCGCCGGTCCGGGTCAACTCGTCCACGGACACGAGCTTGTTGACGAGGCCGATGCGGTAGGCTTCGTGGGCGTCCATCAGCTCGCCGGAGAGGCAGAACTCCAGCGCCTTGGCGATGCCCACGAGGCGGGTCAGCCGCTGGGTGCCGCCCGACCCCGGCATGAAGCCGCGCCGCACCTCTGTGACCCCCAGCCGGGCGTTGTCCGCGGCGATGCGGATGTCGCAGGCCATGGCCATGAGCAGGCCCGCGCCCACCACGTAGCCGTGCAGAAGCGCGATGGAGGGTTTCTGCAGCGAAGCCACGGCGTCGATGGGTGAGTGGGTGCCGGGCACCTGCTTGGCCTGCCGGGCCTCCAGCGGCGAGGGCTGGGTGGCGCTTGGATCGGCGTTGCGCTGCGCACGTTCCTTCAGGTCGCCGCCCACGGTGAAGCCCTTCTCGCCGGCGCCCCGGAAAAGCACCACCTGGACGTCCCGATCCGCCTCCGCCTTGGCGCAGAACTCGATGATGAGCTCTCGCATCTCCTCGTTGATGGCGTTCAGCGCCTCGGGGCGGTTCAGGGTGATCCAGGCGGTCTGGTCTCTGACTTCGTACAGGACCTTGTCGTCGCTCATCGACATTGCCTCCGGCCGGAATCTCCAGGAATAGGAATTTCATATGATATTATTGTTCGCATCATATGATTAGAACATTACACCAGTCGGTACACTCGGACGGCCGTGTCGTGGAACAGCGCTCGACGTTCCGCTTCTGAGTAGCTCCGGCTCATAATTTTGAACGCGTCCCAGATGGCCGCGTACGAGTAGGACACCCGGTCCACCGGGAAGTTGCTTTCGAACATGCAGCGGCCGGCGCCGAACTTCTCGATGCAGTGCTCGAAGTAGGGGCGCATGGCCTCGGCCAGCTCCGCGGAGCCGGCCGTGCGCGTATGCCAGTCGTAGCCCGAGCGGAGCGACCCGACGCCGCCCAGCTTGAGCACCACGTTGGGGCACGCCGACAGAGCGGTGATGTCGGCGCTCCAGGCCTGGAACACTTGGTCGCGGAGGCCCGCGTAAGGGCCGAGGCCCAGCGGCCCGCCGATGTGATCGAGGATGATGGACACCTCCGGGAAGTCCCGGGCCAGCTCCACCAGCTCGGGAATCTGCGGGTGATAGAGCCAGGCGTCGAAGCTGAGCCCGAGGGGCTGCAGGTGCGCGAAGCCCTTCCGGACCGCACGGTCCCGGAGCAGGCTGGCCTGCGGCACGCTCCGGAAAGAGTCCGAGGCGTCCCACATGGTGGAATAGCGGATGCCGCGCAAACGGCTGGGGCTCGCTTCCACGTGCGCTTCAAGGACCGCGCCCACGCCGTCGCCCAGTGCCAGATCGGCATAGGCCACGATGGCGGCCGCCACCGCGGTGGCGTTCTCCGCGCGCGAGTTCTGGACAGCGATTCCCTCCAGGAACTCCGTCTCCCCCACCGGCCGCAGTTCCGCCGGCCCGGTCTCGCGGTACATGGCGCCGCACTCCACGGCCACGCTGGACACGACACGGTGACCGCCCGAGGCGTCGCGCAGGAAATCGTCGAGCAGGTACGGGTTGTCGGGACGCCGCCACAGGTGGTGGTGCGGGTCGCAGATGAGGAGGTCGGGCTCCAGGGAGAGCTCTTGTGTGGTGTTCGTTACAGGATCGGTCAATTTCGGTGCCTCAAGTCCTTCGGTGCTCGCACTGCCGGGCCGGGTTTGGTAGACAGGGGTTTGCCTTCGACGGACGAGCCGATTCCGGCTGAGGAGGTCATGTGGATTTCGAGCTGGCCCATTACCCTGTCCGGTCCCTTTCCTGGGGCGCCAAAACCGAATATCGGGAAGGCGAACTCATTGTCAACCGCGACGCGTTGCGCGGCGAGCTGGTGACGGAACCGCTCATCGACGACGTGGAGTTGAGCATCGTCGTGCCGGGTGACCGCACCCGGGTCCTTCACGTGGTGGACATCGTCGAGCCGCGCTGGAAGGCGCCGGAGAACGGCAATCCCTTTCCTGGAAGTCTCGGGCCGCTGGCCCAGTGCGGCATCGGCCGCACCCACGCGCTGGACGGCGTGGCGGTGGTTACGTCCGGCTCGCTCCCCCGGTCCGAGGAAGCCATCATCGACATGTGCGGCCCCGGCAGCGAGTTGAGCCGGTTCGGAAAAATGCCTGGGCTGGTGGTGCTGCCCAAGGCCCGGGAAGGATCCGATCCCGGCGAGTTCGGCTTGGCGCTCATGCGCGCCGGGCTTAGGACCGCGGTGTTCCTGGCCCAGACCACTCAAGGGGTCGAGCCGGTCGGCACCGAGGCGTTTCCCCTCGACCTGGGACGTAACGCGTCCGCGGGCCTGCCGCGCGTCGCCTACCTGAGCTTCGCCTACTCCCACGGCATCGGCCGCCAGAAGCTGTTCTACGGCAAGAGCACCAAGGACATCGTGCCTAGCGTGGTGCATCCCAACGAGCTGCTGGACGGGGCGTTGGTGAACGACGGCTATACCAAGCCCACCAAGAACGCCACCCACGACATCCTGAACCACCCGATGATCCGGGAGCTCCACCGCCGCCACAACCAGGACCTCGTGTTCGCGGGCATGGTGCTGGCCAACCACTGCGCCACCTACGACGACAAGGCGGCGACGGCCTGGCACGCCGCGCGGCTTCTCAGGCACGTGGTGGAGGCCGAGGCGGTGGTCATCACCAAGGACGGCGGCGGCCAGGCGGACGTGGACCTGATGTTGGCCTGCCGGGCCTGCGAGGAGGCGGGCCTGCGCACGGTGCTGGTGGCCAAGGAGGAGTCCGGCGGCGACGGGCCAGCGCTGGTGGACGTGGCGCCCCAGGCCGACGCCATGGTCAGCGTCGGCAACTGTCCGGAAAAGGTTCGCCTCGACGAGGCCATGGAGCTGGTCATCGGCGGCGATGTCTTTCTCGGCGCCATCCAGGGCGACGTGGCCGGGACGGTGGAGATCCCGGTCCAGAACATCATCGGCGCCATCGATCCCATCGGCGGCTCGACGCTGACGGCTCGGCCGGGGTAGCCCGAGGCGATGAAACGTACTTCGAGGCTCGCGGAAACCCTCACCCTGGCCCTCTCCCAGGGGGAGAGAGGACTTGGTTCCGGCCATCCAGCCCCCTCTCCCTCCGGGAGAGGGTTGGGGTGAGGGCCGATCCGGCGGGTTGGGAGGCAACATGCAACGAATCGTGCACTACTTGAATCAGTTCTTCGCCGGCCTAGGCGGCGAGGAGAGCGCCGGCACGGCTCCCGGCATGCTGGAAGGGGCGACGGGGCCTGGCAGGCTGCTGCAGACCTTGCTGGGTGAGGGAGCCGGCATCGTCGCCACGGTCTACTGCGGCGACGACCACTTCTCCGAGAACGAGGAGGAGGCGACGGCGCGGCTGCTGGAAATCGTGAAGGCGGCCAAGCCGGACTTGCTGTTCGCGGGCCCGGCCTTCGGCTCGGGGCGCTACGGGCTTGCGTGCGCGGGAGTGTGCCGGGAGGTGGGCACCGAGCTGGGAATACCGGTGCTGTCCGCCATGTCGCCGTCCAACCCCGGCGCTGACCTGATCCGGCGCGATATCCCGGTGGTCGCGACCGGCGAGTCTTCGGGCGACATGCGCGCCGCCCTCGAGCGCTCGGCCGCCGTCATCGTGAAGCTCCTCACCGGCGAAACCGTTGCCCCCGGTGGCGAGGAGGGACTGCTTCCGCGCGGCGGCCGCTGGAACACGCGGGTGTCCATGCGCGCGGCCGAACGGGCCGTGGACCTGCTGCTGGCCAAGCTCGCGGGCGGTCCCATGGAGACCGAGATCCCGCTGCCGCCGTTCCAGGAGGTGGAGGCGGCGCCGGGTATCCGTGACCTCGGCCGCGCCAGGATCGCGCTGGTCACCACCGGCGGGCTCGTGCCCCGGGGCAACCCGGACGGCATCAAGTCGTACCTGTCCACCCACTTCGGTTCCTATCACCTCGAGAGCAAGGAGCACCTCGCCGCGGACGACTTCGAGTCGGTGCACGGCGGCTTCTTCACCGCGGCGGTGAACGACGACCCCAACCGGCTGATCCCCCTGGACGTGCTGCGGGACGCGGTGCGCGAGGGATCGCTGGGCGGGTTGCACGAGTACTTCTACTCCACCACTGGCAACGGCACGCCGGTGGAGACCGCCGCCGACATGGCGCGGGACATCGCGTCATCGCTGGAGGAGGACAGGGTCGACGGGGTTATACTCACCTCCGCCTGAGGGACCTGCACTCGCTGCGGCGCAGCGATGGCAAAGGAACTGGAAAGAGCCGGCATCCCCACGGTGCACGTGACCAATCTCGTGTCGGTGTCGGAGAACACCGGCGCCAAGCGGATCATGTCGGGCCGGGCGATTCACCACGTGTTCGGCGACCCGTCCCTGGACGCGGAGGAGGAGCGGCGGCTCCGGCGCCGGCTGGTGGAGGAGGCGCTGGAGATGCTGAAGGAGCATGAAAGCGCGTCGTAAGGGGCGGATTAGGGTTGACATGGGCACCGTAAAGTCGGTTAATCGCACGATCAAACCCGAAGGAGGCACGCATGTTTAGACGAATTCCCGTTCTGATGGCAGGGTTGCTGCTCCTGGCGAGCCCCGCGTGGGGCGACGCGGTGGCGGATTTCTACAAGGGCAAGCAGATCCGCATTGTCGTGGGTTATGGTCCGGGCGGCACCACCGACCTCACCACCCGGCTCATCGCGCCGGTCCGGCACAAGTACATTCCCGGGAGTCCGCGGATCGTCGTCCAGAACAAGTCGGGCGGCGGCAGCGCGCTGGCGGCCAATACGGTGTTCAACAACGAACGCAGGGACGGCACCGTGATGGCGGCCATCAGCAGCAGCCTCGTGATGAAGCAGGCCCGCGGCGTGGCGGGGATCAAGTTCGACGGCAGAAAGTTCAACTGGGTCGCGAGCGCGTTCCGGGCCAACTCCGCGTGCGCGGTGCGCCTGGATGCGGGCGTGAGCACCTTCGCCGAGGCGGTGAAGACCAAGAAGCAGCT
>JAJDTQ010000286.1 GCA_022827045.1 Candidatus Binatia bacterium | reverse complement strand
CCAGGACGGCGCCGTACTCTTCTTCCAGCTCATCAACGCACGCCACGAGCGCGCTTCCACCGTGCTCACCTCCAACAAGGGCTTCGAGGAATGGGGTGGCGTGCTCGGCGACGAGGTCATGGCCGCAGCCCTCATCGACCGGCTGCTGCACCACTGCCACATCGTCAACATCCGCGGCAACAGCTACCGGATGCGCGAGCATCGGAACCTGGTGCGGCCCGAGTCCGAGCAGACCGGCCAAGGGGTCGCGCCGTGAACGCCAGGGCCTGCCGATCCGGTACGCGAGAGGGGTTGGACTCCGGTCGCTACGCTCCCTCCGTCCAACCCCTCTCGCCCGGACGAAACCAACCGAAGAGCGTCAGACCCGTACCGGCGCCCTTCTCGGAAGTGTGCAGTTTTCGCTTGACAAAAGTGAGCAGTTTTCGCTTGCCATTGACATTCACGACCTCAATGTCCTCATCGGACCGAACGGCTCCGGTAAGTCGAATATTATCGAAGCCATTGAACTCCTCCGCGCGACGCCGACAGATTTTGCCGACGCGGTCCGTGAGGGAGGCGGCGTGGCGGAATGGTTATGGAAAGGGGAAAACACTAGCAAGTATGCCAAATTGGATCTCGAGACAGGCGACCCGAACACGTCCTTGACGACACCTACCGGACGAGCGTTGCGATATCGCCTTGAGTTCGCAGCCGAGAACACCCGAGTTGAAGTAGCCGACGAAGCCATTGAGGAGATCAAGCCGCGACAAGGATATGACGACCCGTTTTTCTACTATCGTTTCCAGAGGGGACATCCCGCAATCAACCTGAGGGATCGCACCGAAGACGATCAATGGAACGACCCACCTCGCAAGATTCAGCGAAAGGAACTGCGCCCGGATCAATCCGTTCTGGCACAGATCAGGGATCCGGAACTATAACCGGAAGTCACTTGGCTGGGGAGACAGTTTGGACGAATTCAAATGCTGCGTGTGGACCTTCGGGCGATACACCAAACCACGTGAGCCACAACCAGCAGACCTTCCTGAGGACAGCCTGCTGCCCGACTGCCGTAATCTCGCGCTCGTCCTCAACAAGATTGAGCACAACCAAGCGTCAGTTAATTCAACGGGCTGCTCAAACGCTTCTTCCCCCGGTTCGAACGGATGTCTACCATGGTTTCGGGAGGCAGAGTTCAGTTTTACTTGCATGAGGCGGGTTTCGGGACCCCGATCCCAGCAACTCGCCTCTCAGACGGCACGATCCGTTTCGTAGCGCTTCTTGCAACCCTGCTGGCGCCCTCTCCGCCGCCCTTGATCTGTATTGACGAGCCGGAACTCGGGTTGCATCCCGATGCCGTCTCCCTTGTCTCTGATCTCATCGTGGATGCGTCCGAACGTACGCAACTCATTGTCGCGACTCATTCGGACGCATTGGTTTCGGCCCTCAGCCATCAACCAGACGCCGGTCGCCTGCGAAAGAGTTGGGACGGGAACGACGCTCCGTCGGCTCGACTCCACCAAACTGGCGGACTGGTTGAAGGACTACTCGCTTGGGGACTTGTGGCGGATGGGCGAGTTGGGCGCAAATCCGTAAAGGTCGCCATCTATATGGAGGGTGATGGGCAAGGCAAGAACTCGAAAGATGATTTGCGTCGAGGCATGGAGTCGTTTTTTGACCGAGATCAAGGACGCATGCCGCGAGCGGAAATGGCGCTGGAAGCTGGTTTGCTGTGGTTCGCGCAACGAGGCGTACAAGGGTTTCCGGAACGCGCAAGCGAGCGCCGACGCTGGTATCGTTATGTTGTTGGTGGACTCGGAAGCTTCGGTTCAGTTGTGGCGGTGGTGCAGCAGCTGATCGACGATGGCTGCGGGCGACTTGATGCTGAACGGGGAATTGCGGATTACAGTCGGACAAAAACCCGTAGTTCGTGTCGATACCATAAGCGACTGTAGCCGATTTCCTGCTGCATGACCAAATCAATTTTGCGCGCCAGCCGGACGCCGCTTTCAAAATCGGGATAATGGACCCAGTCGGCCGAGAACACCAAGTCATGGACGCAATTGGCGGCGGCCATCCACCGGGGTCTCTTGGCCATATCCTTGCAAACGAATAGACCGCCGGGCCGCAAGGAATCCGCCGCCTGCTGCCAAACCCTGTCGTGCATCGCCGGGCCAATATGATGCATGACGTCAACCATCGCGACGACGTCATATAGGCCATTTTCGGTGGGCCACGCCGACTTGGGGCCGAGGTGTTTGAAGACGGCCGACGCCTCGAAGCCGTTCGTTTCTGCCATGTGCCGAGCGCTTCGGATCCGATGGGCATTGATGTCGAAGCCCACTGCCGTGGAGGCGCGACCGAGTTCCATCAACAATCCCAGCAGAAGGCCATCCCCGCACCCGACGTCCAGCACACGAGATCCAGGCGGTACAACGGCAATGATCGGAACGAAGGGGCAGAGGGCAAGCCTCATTTTTTGCCGCCACCGCGTCGTCACCGGGTGCTTCGCGTATAGGCGGGAGGCGACTCCCTGGAGGTCGATTGGGGCGGTTTCGCTGGACACGGTACAGAGATGTTTGAGAGTATTGCCGTGGGTATACGGAAGCGAAAACAATGTGGGGCGACAGCCCTTCAATTCGTCAGCGCGTTGCAAACACACCGTTATCCGCATTCACGGCTCCAGCTTCAACATATCGAAAGACATGCTTGGTGCTGTTGCGGTACCGACGGACGGGACCCTCTGTCGGGACGGCCGTGTGGGCGCGGTCACCTCAAGTCAACCTGTGAGGCGTTTGGCCATCCGTGACAACAGGCGCGACCTTAGGTGATGTGCGTCTTATCTTTCACTCCAACGGGGGTTGTCGAGGAAAAGTTAACCCGCTCACGCTCGATCACGTGTGGTCGACCGCGAACCTGTTGGTATATCGCCAAGACGTACTCACCGATCAAACCGAGAAATGCCAACTGAACGCCTCCGAAAAAAAACAGTGCTACAATTAGGGTAGGTATGCCTTTGAACGCCAATTCGTCAATGAAGAGACCAAGGCCGAACACTACCAGTGAGTAGAGGATACTCATTCCGGCCACCAAAAAGCCTGTCAATGAGCAAAGCCGGACTGGTACCGTGCTGAAACTGATGATGCCCAACATTCCTTGATCGACCAAGTGTCTCAAGTGGTTTTTTGAGGCGCCCTTTGCCCGTGATCGCCAAGTATACGAGACCCCGATCGATCGGAAACCACAGTCAAAGGTCATCATGCGCATGAAGGGTTGAACGTCGCGAAAGCTCTTCATCACCTCATGCACCTTCCGGTCCACCAGTTGACAGTCCCCGACGTCCGGTGGATACATCACGTAAGAAAACCTGCTGATGAGGCGATAATAGAGATGTCGAGCCGTGCGAAGGACAAAACTCTCCTGGCGACTTGTCCTGACGCCGAACACGATCTCGTAGCCCCTTTCCCATAATTTCACCATTTGTGGAATGAGTTCCGGGGGATCCTGGAGATCGGCCGGCAAAAACAATACGACCGCGTCGCCGCTCGCGTTCATCACGCCGTTGTAGGTGTTATTCAGAATTCCGAAGTTGCGGCTGTTTACGATGAGTTTGACGTTCGGATCCCGTTCGGCGATTTGCTTGAGGACGGCGACGGTGTCGTCGGTGGAGGCATTGTCGCAGAAAATGTGTTCCCGGCCGTAACCGGAGAGCTGTTCTCCAAAGACACTGCGTACGGCCTCGTAACAGTCCGCGATGCTGTGTTCTTCGTTGAAACACGGCGTGACGATGCTGATGGTTTTCATGGCGACAGTTGTCCGACTCAGGTGCCCAGGTGCCGGCTAAGCCTCGTGCACGCGAACCGCGGGCAGTGGCGTGATGAGCTTGGAGTGAAGGCCTCTCTGACGTAGTTCTCTTGAAATCACATCGGCGTAGTGCCACGCAAGCAAAAGAACGTAGTCCGGCTGCGCTTCGATCAGGCGGCTGTTGTCCACCACGGGTATGTGTTGTCCCGGGAGATACATACCCAGTTTCAGAGAGGTTGGCTGTTCGCAGATGTAAGGCATCAGGTGTGGATTGAGGCCGGTGTAGTTCACGAGGGTGGAACCGCGGCCGGGGCAGGAATTCGCGACGAACGACTGCCCTCTGTCTCTCGCGGCAAGGGCAAGGCGCAACAGGTCGTCTCTGGCACGCAGGGTCTTGTCGCGAAAGTCGTCGTAGGTCTGCTTGTGGTAAAGGCCACAGGCCCGCTCGCGTTCCAACATTTTGCCTACACTGGATTTGGCCGGGCTGCCACGCCCCTTGATCGCGCAAACGCGAAGTGAGCCGGCGTAACGATGTACTTCGCGGGCATCGACAACGGTGAGTTGGTAGTAATCGAGAAGGCGTATGAGTGACTTGAGCGAATAGGATCGCAGGTGCTCGTGGTAGATGGTGTCGTACTGCGTCAACTCGACGATCTTCCCAAGATAGTGGCTCTCGGTGACGAATACGCTACCTGAGTCCAGCAACGCGGTCACCCCGTGCATGACGTCGCCGAGTGAAGTCATGTGAGCTAAAACGTTGGTTCCCGTGACGGCGTGGGCAGGTCCGTGCACTTCCCGGATCTCTAGCGCGGTTTGCTCGCTGAAAAACGCCTGCACCGTGTCGATTCCGTTTTCAGCTTGTGCGATTCTTGCGATGTCCGTAGGTTCGACGCCCAAAACACGCATACCGAGATCCTTGAAGGCGGCGAGTAAGGTGCCGTCGTTGGAACCGATATCGACGATCAGAGATCCTTCGGGGATGGCATATTCGCTCACCACATCGGCGGCCAAGGCTCTCTGGTGTTCTACCAGTTCAAGTGTGATCCCACTCCGGTAAGGATACCGCGGATGGTATACCGTAGAACCGTCGACCGCGTAGTCGATCTGGGTGAGGCTGCAATCGATGCAGCGGAACCATCGCAACGGGTAAGTTGCCTCAGGTTGGTCGAGCTCTGCGCGTGTCAACAGTGAGTCGCACAAGGGCTGATGACCCAAGTCCAGGATCAGTTCCAGGTTGTCGGATTTGCAGACCTGACAGCGCGTGATCGGGCCGGGTAGGATATTGTGGTCGAGTTGTGGCAAGCAAAGGCCTCGCGTAAGACTACTTCCGACGGATGTCCCAACGGGAATACTATGGTAACATATCTCCAGAGTGTCAGGTAGGCGTGGGGTTGTCCCATGATGGAGTCGCGCAGGGCGGAGAAGTGTAGGGCTTCGAACGTGGTTCGAGTGGGCATAGTCGGCACGGGCTTCGGGCGGTACGGACATTTGCCGGCCTTCCGGCGCGACGCGCGTTGTGAAGTCGTAGCCCTCGCTGCGCGTTCACGCGACCGAGTAGAGGCATTCGCGAGCCGTCTCCGGGTTCCTCAAGCATTTGGCGATTGGCGGGCTTTGATTGACAATGGCTCCCTAGACGCCTTGGCCGTGGCCACGTCTCCGGCTGACCAAAAGGACATCGCCGAAGCCGCCTTGAGGAGGGGAATCGCAGTATTTGCGGAAAAGCCGCTCGCGGCCAACTTGGAACACGCGCTGGAACTGGCCCGGCTCGCCGACACATCTGGCTGTGCCAACGTCGTGAACTTTATTTTCCCTGAGTTGACGTCGTGGCGACTGACCAAGAAACTGCTGGACGACGGCGCCGTTGGAAGTTTGCGGCACGTAGCGGTGGATTGGAGAATGGAGGGCCACTCCCAACGAGAGCGGGTCGTCAACTGGAAAACCAACGTCTCAGAAGGCGGGGGAGTTCTGCAACACTTCGGAAGCCATACCCTGCACTACATGGAGTATCTGTTCGGCCCGGTGGCGGAGCTGTCGGCGACGCTGACGTCAGCGAGTGACCTGGGAAGTCGGGCTGACACCATGGCCACCCTGTGTCTGCAGTTCGACTCGGGATTGTCTGGCGCAGCGTATTTGTGCAGTGCGGCAACGCAGGCGTCCGTCCACAAAATTGAGATTTACGGCTCCGACGGCGGTTTGGTGCTCCAGAACACGAGCGAGGATCCGGTTTTCGGTTTCGAACTCAAGATGGCTTCCCGAGACTCGCCCGACCACGTCCTTATCGCCACGGAAGCCATCGGCCGGAATCCGGCCGAGGACAGTCGCGTAGAACCGGTCTCGCGTCTAGCCTCCCGCTTCCTGGATTGGTGTATCTATGGGGCACCGACGGCACCCTCCTTCCGGGAAGGCCTCCGAGTGCAGCAGTTGATCGCCGCTGCCCAGCAGTCCAGCGCCGAGAAGCGTACTATCGAAATGACCTCGTGAAGCGGGTCCCCGGTCGTTCATCAAGGCCGGTCACTTCGGCGGCGCAGGATGTGTAGAAACGGACCTTGGGCCGGAAGCGGTTCAAAGGCATGCCAATTGATCTCCGGCCGTTGCGTCGGATAGTGATATACGTCCGGTTGTGCAGCGATCTCGTAATCATCCAGTAGGATTTGCCAGTCGGGGTCTATCAACCGTTCTCCAAATATTACGATCCAGTCGGGATCACATCGATCCCGATACAGATGCGGCCCCAACGTCTCGACGCGTACACGTGGCAAAGGGGAACGGTCGTCAAGCACGTTGCAGAATCGCACATGGTGACCGATGTACACCGTCAACGCGTCACGATCCGAGAAGTGCGTCGGCACCTCGACGAAATCATCTTTCCGAGCATTCCGTAGAAGGTAGTCCGATACCACTTCGGTCGAAGTTCGGTAAGTGCCTCGGTGTATTTCGCGGACAAATGCCGGGAGGTGTGCGCCGAACGTCGGTCGCTGCGTGAAAGTATTGTACGCGTTGAACGGTGCCGCAGCGGCACTGGTGAACAGTAGCAACGTGAGGGCGGTTGCGCCAAGCGCCTTCGAGCGCTGCCACAGCCATTCGACGAACAACCCCTTCATAGCCAGCAGTAACGGCAGCGCCGCGACGAAGTAGCGAAGGTCGAGTTGCACGCTAGGAAGCCAAACGGGTGTCGGGGACAGAAGGGTGGTAAACAACGCGCACAGGCCTCCCAGAAGAAGAATCCGCGACACCGCCAACAGGGGTAGCTGGTTGTCTGCGGCCGCCGCCGTTTGTGCCGGCTGGCCAGTTTGTCGAGTCCCACGCTCGCGGCTTCTCCTGTTGAAAGGCATTCGTACGGTAGTTGTCGTGCGCCACCAAGCTAACAGACCCGTCGCCGCAAACCAAAGAAACACCGGCCACGAAATCCAGTCGGCGGTGAACAGGTCGCGGAAGCAAACCCACAGCTTGAAAAAGAATAATGTCTCGAGATCCGACGCTGGTCCGTAATCCCAAGCGCGAAAACCGGCGCTGGGGCTGCGCGTGCCGCCGATGAGTCCCACGGAGCCAAGCCACATCAACGCCAGCAGCACGGCAACGGCACCGCCGACGACAAACGCCAGCCAATCTCGCGGACCGGTGGTCCGGCCGCGTAGCAAGAGGTGCCAAGCTCCCAGTGCCAGCATCGTCGCGGTTCCACTGGTATAGTGATTGAGAAATGCGAGTAATGCTACTCCGGTCAAGGCGGCGAGATGAATCACGCGCTTGGTCCGCCAGTAGCGTTCGTAAAGGTAGATGGCGGCCATCAGGCACAACACAGTGACGCTGTAGTAGCGTGCCTGGCGGAAATAAAGCAGCAATTGCGCCGACCACGCCGCAAAAAGGAAGATGAGAAAAGTCAGGCGCGGATGGTGGGGAACCTGTTGTCGCAACACGCAATGAAAAACAGCCAGAGCGAGCAAACCGGCGAGCGCATGAAAGGCGCGTGCGCCCGTCTCATTGAACCCTAAGAACATGAAACCCAAGGCCGTCACCAGGTACTGCACCGGTGGTGCGACGTCGCGCAGATCGTCGTTTAGAGAGTTCCCGTTGAGACCCCCGACAAGGTTGCGGCCATCCCAACCCACAATGTCTCCCTGCTCGATCAGGTTCTTGGCGATGGTAAAGACCACGGCCTCGTCGTGCCAAACCGTCGTGTAATCCAGCGTGGCGACGCACAAGTAGGCGGTAGCGGTAAAGACACCTGCAGACAGTGCGGGATAAGGTCGCGCACGCACCCGTTTGAACAGCTCCCTGGCCCTAGCGCATGACATCATATGAGGAGTTAGGGGGGCATGTAAGTGCTCAATTGTTCACGAGTGAAGCGGCGCATATCGGCTCCGTTTCGGTGCGCCCGGTACCAGTCGACCGTCAGGTTCAGGGCGGCCGGCAGGCCCAGCAAGGGACGCCAGTTCAAGACGGTCGTTGCTTTCGTACTGTCAAGTGAAAGAAATTGTGACTCATGCGGCTGAGGTGCAGTGGCGACGCGATAGCGGCATTTTGTCTCGTTCGACCACAGCGTCATCAGGGTATCAACGACCTCCCGTACGGAGACGGTACTTCTGAGGTCCGGGCCGAAGTTGAACGAGCCGATGGCGTCCATGTTGCCGTCCAACAGACGTTCAGCCAGTATTATGTAGCCTCGGAGCGGTTCCAGCACATGCTGCCAGGGACGCACTGAATCGGGTTGCCGCAACGTCAAAACCCTTCCGGTTCCAAAAGCGCGAAGAGCGTCAGGTATCAATCGATTCTCTGCCCAATCGCCGCCCCCAATCACATTTCCAGTCCGTGCGGTGGCGATTCGCAGTTCCCTCTTGTTTGGGCCGGTGAAAGCCTGCCGATAGGCATGCGTCAGCAATTCGACGCAGGCTTTGCTGCTGCTGTAAGGGTCGTCGCCACCCAGGCGGTCGCCTTCTTGGTATCCGGACGTGGGTTCCCGTTCCTCGTAACACTTGTCCGACGTCACCACCACCACCGCACGCACGGTTTCGCACTCCCGGGCTGCCTCCAGCAGGTGAGCGGTCCCCATGACGTTGGTTGAATAGGTCTCGAGTGGATCGGTATAGCCACGCCACACCAAAGGCTGGGCTGCCAAATGGAAAACGACATCCGCTTTGCTGCGACATAGGGCCTCCCGCAGGCTCGAAAACTGACGAACGTCGGCCATCGTTCCTTCGACGATGTCGCCGATGCCCGCCACGGAAAACAGGTTGGGCGCTGACGCGGGCGGCAACGCGTAACCGAAAACGCGTGCGCCTATTTCATGCAGCCACAAACTAAGCCATCCGCCCTTGAAGCCGGTGTGTCCGGTGACGAAGACACGCCTTCCTCGCCAACCCTGCGTAGAGAGAATGAAGCGATCGGTCATCAGTCGGGCCAGGTTACCCACGGCGGGTGGCCGTCGCGCCAGAGTCGCTCCAAGGCACGTTGGTCCCGGGGCAGGTCCATGCAGTGCCAGAAACCCTGGTGGCGGTAGGCAACCAATTCTCCATCCGCGGCCAGTCGCTGCATCGGGGAATGTTCCCAGACTGCGGTGTCGCCGTCGATCAGGTCGAGGACCGCTGGCGACAGAACAAAAAAGCCGCCGTTGATCCACGCGTCCTCTTCCAAGGGCTTTTCCTCGAATCGCATGACTACATCGCCATCCAGTTTCATCGATCCAAAACGCCCCATGGGCCGTACGGCCGTGACCGTAGCCAGTCTTCCATGGGACAAGTGGAAGTCGACGACTCGCCTGATATTCAGGTCCGTCACGGCGTCGCCATAGGTCATGCAGAAGGTCTCGTCCCGGATATAGGCACCCACCCGCCGGATCCTTCCACCTGTTTCGGTCGCTATCCCGGTGTCGGCGAGAACTACGCGCCACGGCTCGGCTCGGTCATTGCAGTACTCGACCTGATTTCGACCGAGGTCGACAACGACATCGGAAACATGACTGCGATAGTCGAGAAAGTATTGCTTGATCACATGCCCCTTGTAGCCAAGGCACACGACAAAATCGGAAATCCCGTGGTGGTGATAGAGTTTCATGATGTGCCAAAGCATCGGCCGTCCGCCGATTTCCACCATCGGTTTCGGCCTGACAGTGGTTTCTGTGGAGAGGCGGGTGCCGAGGCCCCCGGCGAGAATCACGGCTTTCATCGCTACATGGATAACGCACGTCGTCTGGCGGTACAACCCGCTGTAGGAGCAAAGCTAAAATGTCCCCTTCACGCTCTGACCCGGATGTTTGCTGGCCGAATTGGGGAAGGGGTCGGACGGGCGGCCGGAAGCTTGCTTCCGGCCATAGGTGCTCTCCAGCAGGTGCGGACGACGAGTCACCCGAAGGGCCGGAGCGTAGCGCCTTGACTCGTTGCCCGCACCTGCTACCAGGGGACATTTCTGCTTTGCAAAAAGGGGACATTTTGGCTTTGGGTTGACACCCGCAAAGCCCAACTGAGGCGGCCCGGACTGTGGGATGCGGTTTCGACTGCCGAGGGGTATGAGATTTCGGGATTCGGGGCCAACCTGGAGTGCGGCAGTTGTATCCGGGAGGGGGTGTCGGCTACCTTCGACCATTCGGAAGACGAATGGTCGCGATACAGGACCGATACGGACTGGAGGCATTGGACAATGGACAATGTATGGCGGCGCTTGGGAACCGTAGATTCAAATGAAGGGGCCCGAGGGAACCCCCACTGTTGCCCGCATGGGGATGCCTGCGTTGCGGCGCCTTGAAGAGGGGTCTACCCTACGTTGGGCGTCGCTAGTGGCGCAGAACCTGCAGCGCGTTCCGATGCCGCTTGTGGCGGCGGCGGCAACCTTGCTGCTACAGGTGTCGTGCACCGATCTCACGGATCTGTTCGATGGTGAGGGGTTGGACGCCCTCAGGTTGAAGTTCCTGGCAGATGGCTACACTTGGCTTGCGCTCGCAGAGGGGCGCCTTGAAACGGGTAGTTGGAGCCCCGTCGTTGCGTCGCACAACGCACCATTTGGCCTTGAAACACATCTGACACGTCCCTTTGCCGAAGTGGTGGCACTGCTGGCATGGCCGTTTGGAATGTTCCTGTCACCCAAGGACGCGGCCCTGCTCGCAGGCATGTTGTCAGGTCCAGTGCTTCAAATAGTGACGGCCATGTGTTTGGCGTGGGGTGCCGGGGCAGTTATGGGCCGGGCTGGGACCCTCCTTGCGGTGGCGATGTTCCTGGTTGGCTGGGACTTGACGTTCCGCACCAGTTTCGGCGTGTACGCTTACGATCACCATGCGTTGCATCTGTGTTTGGAAGTCGCGGTTTTGGCGTTGCTAGTGCGCCATGCGTCTGGTGCTGGAAGATATGGGCAGATGGCGGGCGTGGCGGGGATGGTGGCTGGCGCCGGTGTCTGGGCCGGGATGGAGATGCTGATTCCGGCTGGTATCGGGGGTCTAGCCCTGGGGCTCGCGTGGGTGCTTTGGGGCGGGGACCGGCGCGTCCGAGGGTTGTGGCTCTACGCACTGGCGATGGCGGTTGCAATGGCTGCCGGCCTGATGGTCGAGCGTTTGCCGGCCAATCCTTTGTCCCTTGAGTTGGACCGACTCTCGACCGCGCACGTTTTGATGGGAGCGGTCCTTGTTCTAGCCGCGAGTGCGGTCGTCCTGACGCAGCGGCACTGGCCGAGGCTTGGCGCCGTTCCGCGTGGTACGGCGGCGTCGGTGTCGGCTGCAGCCGCAGGGATGGGTTTGTGGGTTCTCATCCCGGACTTCTTCGGAGGACCGTACGCGGCTGTCGACGAACCAATGCAGGAATTTCTTGCAGGCTTGCCGTGGGACCGGGGCGCTGCGTCAATGTTTGCTGCCACCCCTGGTCTGTCGGGTTACTATGTGTTCCCGTGGATTCTGGCGGTCGCGAGCGCGGCTCAAGGTCTACGGGGCAGGTACCGTGAGGCGTATCTGGTGCTCCTGGTGGGACTGTTTGCCGCGGCGGTATTTCCGTTCTGGAGGGCCCGACTGATTCGCCACTATATTCTGTTCACATTCATTCCCTTGGGTGCTTTCGGAGCCACGCTTGGGTGGCGGCTGTGGAACCGGTCATTCACGGGTCTTCGGGCCGTCGCGCTCCGGGCCGGCGCGGCGTATGCTGTTGCCGCCGTCATGCTATCCCCGTTCCTGGGCTCGATTACCGCAGACCTCATTTTCAGGCAGCAAGCGACGGGTGCGTTCTGGGAGTCCGTTGCGCATCACGGCGCGTCCGATTGGGCTTCCTTGGGTAATGCCTTGGCCCGGGTGCCACGGCTAGGTACTGGAACGATAGTCACCAATCCGCATCACGGCGCCAAGGTTGCTTACCTTAGCGGCTTGGGGGGGATTGCGACTGGATGCCATTGCAACGAGGAAGGTCTGGCGGACACGCTCGCCATCCTGCTTTCGCCGCCCGATGCTTCCCGCACGGTCGCCGAGAAGCGTGGCGTGGAGTTTGTCTTGCTGTGGCCGGCCGCGCGGGGTCCGCACGGTCACGACTGGTTCATTGAACGCTCAGGGCCGGACGGCCTTTATGCGCGTCTCGCAGGTGGAGAGCCGCCTGACTGGCTCACTCCCGTGCCCGCAGCGGAGATCGACGTGGATGGCTTCGTTGTCTACCGAACTACATTTGCGTCGTCCGGAAGTTTGAACCCTGGACCATCACCGTGCAAGTGAGGATGAACCGGTTGGTTGGATTGCCTTGACACGTCGTGGCGGAGGAACTCGATGAGCATCGGTATGCCCGAGAGGATGGGCAGACCGGCCAGCATGACCGTTCCGGCGGTGGCGGGTTCTGACGAACCGATCCAGTGCCATAGTCCGAAGAGAACGCCGAACAGCACGGAGGAGCTTCCGAGGAGCAACAAGATGGATGGCAGCCCGAAATTGCCCAGGTAGTAGCGGAATGCCACACGCTTCGCCAGGTTCCGCAGGCACTTGAGGGCAAAGGGCAAGGCTTCACGCCACAAACGGACGCCGCTGTTCGTTTCCTTGGGGTAGATGGCTTCGACCGGAACCTCAATGACCTTGGCCGTCAACATGTTTGCGCGAAAAAGGAGGTCCGTCTCGAAGAAGTACCCCTTGTCGATCTTCTCCCACGGGAGACGGCCCACGATCTTTCGATGGATGGCGAGGAGTCCGTTCGCCGGATCGAAGAGGTTCCAATATCCAGTGGTAGGCTTGGACAAAATGGAGAGTACCATGTTTGCGACCAACCGTCGTGCCGGCATGGCGCGGAGGCAGTCATTGAGGTTGGCGAAGCGGTTTCCTTTCACCATGTCGGCCTCGCCGAGCGCAATGGGCGCAACCAGATCTGGGATCCACTCCGGGCAGTGTTGGCCATCGCCGTCCAGCTTGACAATGACTTCCGCGCCCGTCTCGAATGCTTGGCGAAACCCGGCCAGTGTGGCGCCGCCCACGCCGAGGTTCCGCTCATTGAAGACTACGCGAACCCTGGGATCGACCACGGTCTGGCGAACCAGTTCGCCGGTTTGCTCGGGACAGTGATCGTCCACGATGAAGATCCAGTCGGCGAAATCGTCGAAGCGGGCCAGTAAATCCAAGATGTGGTCCCGGACCTTGTGGGCGGGAATGACGATGGCCACGGGCGGGTTGACGTGGCTCCGGTCTTCTATTCGATGACGCATAATTCAAGATATCACAGCAGCGTAAAGGGCATGCAATGAGATTGGAACGGGGTCATTTCCCAACTCGAAACCCCATCGATGGAGAGTTGCTGCTAACCGTTCAGCGCGTTGCCTCCCTCTTCACCCACGTTACAGCGTCACTGCCAGCGCTGCTGCACCGGCAAACCCCCGAACCGGAACCATGGCGCTGGGTGCCGTGGGTGCTGGCGCTTGCCTTTTTGGCGCGCGCGGCCATTGCCCTGTCGAACGACTTTGTCCTCCACCCTGACGAGATCATGCAGTACCTGGAGCCGGCCCACTGGCTGGTGTTCGGCAACGGCGTCAAGTACTGGGAGTACTTCTACGGTGCCCGTTCGTGGCTCATTCCGGGGGCCATTGGCGGAATTCTGAAGTCCTTCGACGCCGTCGGCTTGGGCCAACCGTGGTGGTACGTTCCAGGCGTCAAGCTGGCGCTCTGCGCAATCTCCCTCGCGATTCCCGCTGCCATGTACGTTTTCGCGCGGCGGCACTTCGGTGAGTACCCTGCCAGGGTGGCATTGTTGGCCGGGGCATTTTGGTATGAATTGGCCGGTTTCGCGCACAAGCCCATGGCCGAGTTCCTCGCCACCGCGCCATTCATGGGCCTGTTGGCGTTGGCCGTGCGTCCCTCCGTCGATGACAGGGTGTGGTGGTGGGGGCCCGTTCTCGCCGTGCTCACGGCAGCACTGCGCATGCAGTACGCGCCACTGGCGGCGGCGCTTCTCGTGGTACTGTTGCTGCGTGCTCGCAGGCGCATGCCGATCCTGCTCGCCACCGCAGGCATGCTCCTGGCGGTTGGGGTGTTCGACGCGGTGACGTGGAACGGCGGCCTGTTTCCCTCCTACGCCATGAACCTGCGTCTCAACCTTGTTGTCGCACCTTATCGCGCGGAAGAAAGCCCACCCTGGATGTTCTTTCTCTGGTTCGCGCTGGCTAGCGGTGGGATCTGGGTCATAGCCGTGTTGGCGTCGTTGCGAAACCTGCGGCGCTACGGCTTCGTCCTCGCGTTGACCGCGTTGGCGCTGATACTTCATTCCGCACAGGGTCACAAGGAATACCGCTTCGTGTTCGTCTTGATTCCGCTTTGGCTCATGCTGGGTGCCGATGTCGTGGCGCACCACATCGCGGAGTGGACCGCGCACCGGCGTTGTTTCGTAGCAAGGATTGTCGCCATGGTGTTTCTGTCGGTTTCATTGGCCGGAATCTTGAACTTGTTGCCCTATCAGGAGTTGGTGTACTTCGCGTGGTCCGGTGAAACCGGACACACGCACTTCGTTCGCAGGGAAGACTCTCAATTTGCCGCTTATCGTTATCTCGCGGGGGCTGCGGGAGTCAAGTCGGTGTGGCACCGTAATCGCGGATATGCACAGACGCCTGGCTACTATTACCTCCACCGGAAGATCCCCTTCTATTCTGCCTTTGCAGAAGAAGACCTCATACCCGATGAAACTGCAGCCCTGAACTTGGTGAGCCATATTGTCACCAACGCACAGAGTGGAGCCGTGTCGGGCTATGTACTGGAAAAGGACTTCGGTTCCCTACACGTTCTGCGTCGCAGCGAAAACGGCGCGCGGGTGCCTCGGTGGCGTTCGTACGCACCCATCATGATCAACGAATTCGTCTTCGACCTCGTCCGTCGCATCGATCCGACGGCGCTCGCGCCGCCACCTAACGCGGGAATCCGCTTCCTCTGTCCAGTACCCAGTGATGGGGTCCCGGAAGATCGAACGGGCTGTAAAGGGTATCCCGCTGAGAGAAGGTGGGATACGCGAGAGTCCCGATGAGCACCGCCGGGCGTCCGTCGAACTCAACCCCGCTGTCGCGACTCGCACAGTGGGCGCAGGCTTCCGAGGCCCGCAAGGCCCGTGGGCTGGTGCTGCTGACCCTTGTGGTCTATCTCCCGGCCTTCGCCGGCGGCTTTGTATGGGACGACGTGATCCTGGTCACCGAGCCGCTGATCCGCCGCGTTGACGGGATCGTGTCCATCTGGTTCGCGCCGTCGGAACTCAAGCATGAGTTCCATTACTGGCCGGTCACCTACACGAGCTTCTGGATCGAGCACAAGCTCTGGGGTCTTCACCCCGCCGGATACCACGCGGTCAACATCATCCTGCACGCGCTGAATTCGGTGTTGGTGTGGCGGCTTCTGGTTCGTCTCGCCGTCCCGTGGGCATGGTTTGTGGCCGCGGTCTTCGCGGTTCACCCGGTTCACGTGGAGTCGGTGGCATGGATCATCGAGCGGAAGGACCTTCTCTCCGCGCTCTTCTTTCTGGCCGCCGTGCATGTGTGGCTGCGGTTCACCGAGGCGCCGGGTTCCGGGCGCTACCTGCTCTGTCTTGCGCTCTTCGTCCTGGCATTGCTGTCGAAGTCCATTGCGGTGACCCTGCCGGCTACCCTTCTGCTCATTCAATGGTGGCGGCACGGTCGCGTCACGTGGCGCGACGCCGCGCGCGCGGCTCCGTTTTTTGCGGTCGCCGCCAACGTCACGCTTGCCGATCTGGCCTTGTACCGGAACAGCGCCTATTTCCCTTTTGACTACTCCTTTGTCGAGCGGTCTCTCATTGCGTCGCGGGCGCTATGGGTTTACATGCATCAACTCGCATGGCCCGTGCACCTGCCCGTCTTTTATCCACGCTGGGAGGTCCACGCGGGCGACGCGCCCGGATGGCTGGCCCTGGCGGCCCTGGTCTCTCTTGGCGTCATGTTGTGGTGCGCCCGCGCCCGGCTCGGGCGCGGTCCGGCGGTCGTGGGGTTGTTCTTCGCGCTGACCCTTTCGCCGGTTCTCGGCTTTGTGGACTTCAGCTTCATGCGCATCGCTTTCGTGGCCGATCGCTTCCAGTACCTGGCGAGCATTGGTCCGCTGGCCCTCGCGGGCGCTGTGGTTCATGCTGTGGTTCGACGTCGCTTCCTGAGACAACCCCTGGGCCACGCGGGAGCCGTTGCGGTGGCCGCCGCTCTCCTCCTGGCGTTGAGTGTTCTCAGTTGGCGGCAGGCGGGTATCTATCGCGACGACCTTGCGTTCGCCCGTCATGTTGCCGCGCTCAGTCCGCGGCACTATTTTGGACAGCTCTTTTTGAGCGGAGCCCTGAATGGCAGCGGCTACCACGAGGAGGGCCTTGGAGCGGCCAGACGAGCGGTTGATCTCTCCAGGGGGCTCAGAGGGCTTGCCCAGGGTGAGGTGGACCTGGCTCTGGCTGGCGCGCTTTTGGGGCAAGAGCACCCCGTCGAGGCCGAGGTCGTCCTTCGTCGCTCTCTCGCGTCCTCGCCGCGTGGGCGCAAGTCAGAACGACGACTTGAGCTTGCGCGATCCCTGGTGCGGCAAGCGCGTTACGACGAAGGGTTGGAACTCTATCGGGAGCTTGTCGAAGATGAGCCCGGCAACGATGTGGCTCACCTTCAGATGGGCCTTGCATACCTCGAGTCCGGCCGGTACGAGGCCGCGGTCGAATCGTTCAGCCGAGCGCTTCCCGTGGTCCGTCACCCGGACAACGAGCCCGCACTGCACGCCCTGACGGGTGGAGCGTTGCACAAGCTGGGGCGGTTGGATGCGGCGGCCGTGCGTCTCGACGAGGCCCTCGCCCTCAAACCGGGTAACATCAGGTTCCTCCTCGCGCGGGCGGACCTTGAAGCCGACCGGATACGCGATGGCAGCTCGTCGAGCGGCGACGGCGGAAATCTCGCCGTGCAGGGCTCCATAACCCGGACCGATGAGGTTGCTGCCGGCCCCGGCGCTTGGCTCGCCGAGGCACAGGACCATTGCAATGCGCTGATCGAGCATGAGCCGGAACACCCGCTCGCCCGAGTCCTGCTCGGCGCGGTCTTGCTGAGGCTGGAGCAATACGATGCTGCGGAGGCGGCACTTGACCACGCTTTCTCGCTCGCCCCGAGCCGCCCGCTCGCCCGCGAAGCGCACCGGGTCATGGGCCAAATCCGAGAGCAGCAGGGACGGACTGAGGATGCCGCGCGGCACTACCAAAGCGCCCTCGACATCTACCCCCTCGATTCCGAGGCGCTGCATCGGCTGGCGGCGATTCGGTCGGAAGCGGCGCGGTATGAGGATGCCCTGCCGTTGTACCGGCGGCTCGTCAAGGCGACTCCCTTTGTGGTGCAGGCGCACCTTCATCTCGGGATGACGCTGCGTCGGCTGGGGCGTTTCGCGGAGGCTCTTTCCGTGGTGGACCGTGCTTTGGAGTTGGCTCCGGGTTTGGAGGAAGCACGGGGGCTAGACGAACAGATACGCGAGGAGTTACGGTTGCCGCCGCGTTGAGTTTGCGAGGGTCGCAATCCGCATCCCCTCGGTCATTTCGCCTTGCGGGGGATTGACAGGCGCCCCGAAGCTGGCTACAAGTCGAAGATCACACAAATTGAAGAGCGTACCTTTCATATCTCGCCGTTGTTGGCGGTGCCATACTCTCACGGTTTTTCACGGTTGGCTGGGTCGAAGAATCGTAGACCGGAAACGTCAAAAGAAGTCCCATCGGTTTCACGACACAGACTCTACCGAATGTTGACCCGGCGGTGACGCGGGAAACGCCATGACGAATGCGAGAATACTGGTGGTGCGACGCGATGGTCCCAGCGGTTTGGAACAGGGCCTGCAAGGCCTGGGCTACGATGTCTGCGCGGTTGCTACATCCCCGGCGCAGGCCATCGAAATGGCGGCCGACGCAGCTCCTGGCGCAGCACTGATGGACCTCGATCCCGAGCTCGTCCCCAAGGCGAACACGAAGGGCGCCAACGCCGCTGTGGACGGTTCCAGTTCGGATGCAAACGGCCTTGAGGCGGCACGGCGCATTGCGGGAGACCTCAACGTTCCCGTGGTCTGTCTGACGGACGGGACTCTGGAGACGCCGGTTCCGCGGGATACGGAGGTGTATCCGTTGACCTTTGTGCTGAAGCCGTACGACGCGCGGCAGCTCCGGCTGAGCCTGGACGCGGCGCTCGCGTTGCGCGAGTGGGAGGGGAGGCATCGGGAGACCCGGGATCGGTTGGAGCACCAGGTCGAAGAGATGCAGAACCGCATCCACATGATGGACGTCATCTTCAACAGCATGGAGGAAGGCGTCATCGCCACGGACCAGGAAGGCAACCGTCTGGCTTTCAACGATGGGGCGGTTCGGATCGGCGCCCTGCGTGAACCCAACAACAACATCGACGCATGGGCTGCGATGCACGGGGTCTTTCTTCTCGACAAGAAGACGCTTCTGCCGGTGGAGGAGAATCCACTCGTGCTCGCCATGCGCGGCCAGAAGACGGACGGGCTCGAGTTGTTCGTACGCACCGAAGTGCAGCCGCAGGGCGTCTACGTGAGCGTCACTGGCCGGCCCTTGAAGGATATTTTCAACCGGCAAAGGGGGGGGCGTCGTTTTTCGTGACATCTCCGACGGTAAGGTTGTGGAGGACGCTTTGAAGGGGGCCTTTGCGGAAGGACGGCTGGAAGTGATCGATACGGTGCTGCACGATATCGGCAACGCCATCAACTCGGTGACGGTCGGCGTCGATACCCTTCACCGAGTGATCCAGAACGATCGCTTGGTGCGCCGGCTCAGCGCTTTGGTCGACGCCATCAAGGCACACGGAGACGGCACGTGCGACTACCTCCAGACCGATCCGCAAGACCAGAGGGTCCTGTCGTTCTTCATCAGTCTCGCCGAAGAACTAACCGTACCGTAGCACCGAAAAAGATCAGGAGTCAGGCGAGTCAGTTCCACCGGATGCTGGTCAATGTCATCAACAACGCGGCTGAGGCTATTCGGCAGCGCCAGGTGTCGGACGGGCTTGGGGAGGAGCCTTGCGTTGGGATACGGGCTGGCAGCACGAATGGTTCGCTCTACCTTGACGTGACGGACAACGGGATCGGTTTCGCGGACCGGGACAGCCGCAAGCTCTTTCACGCCGGCTATGCCACCAAGGAATCTGGCACCGGGCTGGGTCTTCATTCGGCCGCGAACTTCGTCATTGGTATGGGCGGAAGCATTGAAATATCGAGCCCCGGCATTGGCAAGGGTGCGACCGTGCATATCGGGCTCCCCCCTCCCCCCAGGGGGGGATAGGTCGAGCCGCGCGATTCGGCTAGGTGAGCCCTTCGCCCGTCATTTAGCGACAGGAGGATACGGGATGGTGCTTGAGGAACACATCAACCGCCGGGTGATGATCGTCGACGATCAGGAGGAAATCCACGACGACTTCGTGGAGATGCTTACGGGGGGCGAGTTGGTGTCTGCGTGTCTCGACGAAGATGAGCCGTCTCTGTTGCCGGACATGGATCTGCTGCATGCGATGAGCGGAGAGGAAGCATGCGCGATCGTGAGTGCCGGGCGAGCAAGAGGCCGTCCTGTGGCGGTCGCCTACATCGACATCCGGATGCCTCCGGGCATGGACGGCATCGAAACCATGGAACGTGTAAGAGAGATCGACCCTGACATCGAAATCGTCGTAATGACCGCCTACGCTGATCAACACTTGCCCGATATCATCCAGAGTCCCGGGCCGCGTCACAAGGTGCTGTATGTCCGCAAGCCCTTCACGTCCGAGGAAATCCAGCAGATCACGCTATCCCTGGTGGAGAAGTGGAGTGTCGAGCGGGAGCTTGCCCTCAGCCATGCGCGGCTGGAAATGGTGCTCAACGCCTCCAAGGATTACATGGCCTTGTACGGTCTTGACGGACGCCTGCTGTTTGCCAATCAAGGCTACCAGACCCTGACCGGCCTGACGGAACGCGAGTTGAAGCAGCTTCCGTCGGATGCGGTAGCGACACTTCTCAGAGAACGGTTCCGCAAGCCGGACCTGGGGGAGATTGGGTTGATGTCCGTCTTCTGCGATGTGGGTGAAGTCGTGGAACTATCGGGTGCCGATGAGGCCGCGGAGCAACCGTTGTTTCACCGAGCGGCATCGCGAGTGTGCGACCGCCAGGGGATGGTCGTGGGCGAACTCTACGTCTACCGGGACGTATCTCGGGAGTTGGAGATGGAGCGCACGAGGGCCGAATTGCTGCGCTTGCGTATGGAGCTGGAGACGAGAGAGCCTTTTGAGGGCATTGTCGGCAACAGCCGAGTCATGCAGCATGTCTACACACTGATGAGACGGGTCATGGACAGTGACATGACGGTGTTGATTCGCGGTGAGAGCGGTACCGGCAAGGAGCTTGTGGCGAAGTCGATTCACTCCGGCAGCCAGCGGAAGGACCGACCGTTTGTGGCCGTCAACTGCGCCGCCATTCCCGAGACCCTGATCGAGAGTGAGCTGTTCGGTTACGAAAAAGGGGCATTCACAGGGGCGACCCGACAAAGACTAGGCGCGTTCGAGCGCGCCAACGGCGGGACCATTCTGCTTGACGAGGTCGGCGACATGCAGCCCGTGCTCCAGGCCAAGCTCTTGCGGGTGCTGCAAGAGAGGGAAGTCCAGCGTTTGGGTGGCTCCGGCACCATCTCCGTTGACGCCCGGGTCATTGTGGCCACCAACAAGGACCTTGAGGCTGGGTTACGGGATGGGAGCTTCCGCGAAGACTTGTGGTATCGTATCGCGGTCTTCCCCATCGTGATTCCGGCTCTCAGGGAGCGTCGTTCCGACATCAGGATGCTCGCCAACCGTTTTCTGAAGAAACACGCTGAACGGAGCGGCCAGTCGGTCGAGGGAATCTCCGCCATCGCGCTGCATCATCTGTTACAATACGATTGGCCCGGCAACGTGCGTGAACTCGACAGCGTGATCGCGCGCGCCGTTCTGCTGGAACAGACCGACGTGTTGCAGCCGGAGAGCCTGCCGAATCACCTGCGGAACGGCACGAATCCCATGACGTCCATGCCGGTCCTGCCGTTGGCTGAGGTTGAGCGTCAGGCGGTCACCCGGGCCCTCGTCCAAGCCCTCGATGCCACCGGAAACAACATCACCCTAGCGGCCACACTCTTGGGCATCGACCGGGTGACGCTGCACCGAAAGTTGAAACGATACGGCGTGTCTGCCAAGACTTGACGGCCTTCCGCCATTCCGCCACAGATAACCGATAACTGGTTGGCAACCTGAATAATGTGTTGCAAGTTTGCCAGTCTCGGAATTTAACAGGTTATGGCAGTATATTCAAGTAGTTATAGGGGCTGGAAGCGAAGCCAGTCTCTTCGGATCCCCGATGATAGTGTTCGATTTGCCACACCTCACGGGTCTGGGCGGTTTCAATACGGCTTACCGAAAGTCCTTGTTTTTGCGGGACATTCCTGTCATTCCGCGCCGTGGATCCACTTGGCACGATTTCTGCGTCTACAAGAAGGATAGAAGGACCAAGATCAGGCTTCGTGGCCGAAATTGGCACTGCCGAACAGAGAGGGGATCGAGTTGACGATTCGTGATCTGACATCATGGGTAGGGCTCGCGAGGGGGTTGTCGGCATTCGCCTTCTGCCGGCGCGCCTCGGTCGCGGTGGAGAGCGTCGCATACGTCGCCTTCATGGTCGGCATGACCGGCACCGCGTTCGAGTTTGTGAAGGCGTTCAACGCCGGCGACATTCTGGAGCGTGCGGCCTACGCGGCGGCGCGGGACCATGTGCTGCAGGAAACCATGCCGAGCGATGCAACGGCGTTGGAGAACCGCGCTTGGAAGGCCATAAAGGCAGAGGTTGGAGCGAACGCGCTGGATCGCAGTTTGTTGGACATTGATTTCAAGGTCTATCTGAATCCGACCAAGATGTTGGCTGACGAGGAATCAACCGACAAGTACAATGCGGTCGGTGGGGGGCCGGGGGATATGATCGTGGTGCAATTGACCTACAAGCCCACCACGGGGTTTGCGTGGATGCGGCGGCAATTGGGTCAAAATGTCGCCTTCGCTGCCTTGGCGGTGGCGCGTAACGAACTGGCATTGGCCGAGGCCCCGGCTTCCAGCGGCCAGGTGGGCAATTCGGGCGACCTCAATCAAGGCAGATTGGGAAGCCCATTAACGCCATGAAGCAAATATCGCTTGCAAGGGTCCCGGCAACGTTCTCGTCGTGGCTGCGGAACACGAAGGCGTCCGTGAGCGTCGAGTTTGTCGCCGGAGCGGTGCTCTTTCTC
Organism: Candidatus Binatia bacterium; assembly: GCA_022827045.1. Next base: position 41,623 of record JAJDTQ010000286.1, on the reverse strand, counting down.
ACGATCACGGTGGGCACGCTGGATGTCTACCGGCTCATGGATACAAGCTCGTTGGGTGCGGGCGCCGCAGCCACCATGGCCGACTACATGTCGCTGGAGGCCACCCCCAAGTCGGCCCATCTCAGCGACTTGGCGAAGTTCACGAACTGGAACCAGATTGCGGTGCCGTCGCACGCCGCCTTCGTCATTTCCACCTTCATTCAACCGGCAGGGCAGGGCGCATCGCCCGACAAGCAGTGGAAACACGAGATACTTGTGCCCCCCGAGAATGAAACGCCGCTGACGCTGGCCGAGATCTGCGGTTCGTCGCGCAGCTTGATCGGAACGAGCAACACGCTCCCCGGGGATTTCACGATGGTTGCCGGTGAAGAGATCGTCGTCGTGGAAGTATGCGTGAAGGTGTTGCCGGCGGCGATGTTGAGCGGCGGGATGATGAGCGCCGCGGGGCTTCCGTCGGAGTTGTACCAGTACAGGATCGTGCCGGTGCGTGACGCGATGCCGGCGCAACCGTCATGAGTGTCGGGGTTGACGCAATGAAAAACAGGTCACAGGTCCTTGTCGGCCGGTTCCGGTTTCTCCGGGACACCTCTGCCGCGGTCGGGCTCGCCTCCGTGATGCTTGGCGGGCTGGTTTTGGTCGGCGCGGGCGCGCTCGGCGACATGGTCTGGCTGTCTCAGCAGCAAAACATGCTGAAGGGTGCCGTCAACGCGGCCGGCCTCGCGGCTTTCAAGGGGATGCTCAACCTCGACCCCAACAAGACCGAAGACGAAAAAAAGGAAGAACTCAAGAAGATCGTCAAGCGGTACGTCCTGGTCAACGTGCCCGACGCGTATCGCAAGGCGGTAGAGAAGTCCTTGACTGTGAAGGTCAAGCAAAAAAAGACAAAGTCGAGCGACGGCAATGAGAAAGAAACCGTGATCGTCCACGTCAAGGCGAAGCGCGGGGGGGCGAGCCCTTTCATCGGACTTGGGAAGGATGACGAGATCAGCGCCAGGATCGCGGCCGAGCGGGCCATCGTTCCAGTCGATGTGGTGCTGGCATACGACGTCAGCGCCGGGAGCTATAACGGGCGGTTGGAAGCCATCCAGAACGCGGGGCGCGTTCTCATCAGCGCCCTGTACGATAGGGGTGGGGAGCACGTTTCCCTCGGTGTCGTCCCGTATTCTGGGGCAGCCGTCAATATCGGCCAAGGTCGAAGCGAATGGGTGGATGATATCGGAAAGGGGCACAAGACAATTCCGCCCCCAAACCCGGAAGCCCTCACGCCCACAATCGAATATTTTTTGGGCCTGACCCCCCGGCCGCCGGGTTACGCTGAATGGGCAGGTTGTGTTGAGCACCGCATGGCGCCCAGGGACCGCTCACTCGACACCCACAAGGTTGAGAAGTTCCCGTCATATTTTTATCCTTGGGACTATAATTACCCTGACGGGCCTGATGGATACGCGAACCCTTGGCAACACGCCGGTCCGCAATTTGGGTGTCCGAAAAACGCAATCGTGCCGCTTACGTCCGACCGCAGCTCAATCCTGCAGAAAATTGCCGAATTGACCGTATTTGACGCCGCTGGAAACATCATTGGCGGCGCCGGCGGCTTGGTCCATTTGGGTGTCTTGTGGGGCAGAAGAGTGCTGGCGCCTAGTTGGCAGACTGTATGGGGGGGGGTACCTCAGGCTACCGCGCAGGAACGAAGAAAGGTCTTGGTGGTGCTGACGACCGGACTCCGACAACCCATCTGGGAAGAGGGATATTCCGCCTACGGCCGATCCGGAAAAGGACCGGTAGACAATGGTTACGTGGATGGGGATCCCTTGGACGGCGTGGTCAGAGGCCCTGCTGTACAAAACAGGCTTGACGGTGTGACCCTTGACAACTGCAAGCGCGGCAGGCATGAAGGCATTCAGATATACGGGGTGTTCGACGGAAGCGCCAGGAACCGGGAAACGACCCTCGATTTCCTCACGGAGTGCTCGAAGTCCGCGGCTGGTGTCTTCGACAGCACCAAGAATGCTGATGGGCTCATCGGTACATTCAAAGAGATTGGCAATAAAATCGGGACGGTCCGGCTGGTGAGGCCCCCGGCCAGCGGTATTTGAAATTCGAGCTAACATCAAAGTAGGATTGAGCTTCAAATTCGGCGTAAGGAACGATAAGGAGGTGCAAGAAATGATACTTCGGTTGGCTCAGTATTTTCGCAGCAGGAGCGCTGTCTCGGCGCTGGAGTACGCGGCGATTGTCGGCATTCTGATAGTCGGATTGGCCGGCGCCATCGGCATATTTAGAGGAAAGATCTCGGATTATCTGACGAGCACAGGCAACAAAATATCGACTCTGACCTAAAGCGTTTTCGCAAGGCTTCCGGGGTAGTACGTACAGGGTGTGGCGACATTCCCATGGTGCCATGCCCTCGTTTGCTTTTGTGTACGGGTATCATGCGGTGCTGGCTCTTCAACATGACTGTTAGGCGGGGATTGTATGCCACTGTCGTGGCGGTGCTGCTGTTCACCATGGATCTCAACGGGCAGGACCTCCCCGACGGGCCGTTGTTGACCGTCGAGGCCGGGCAGAGCCGGGTGCTGCGGCTTGACCGTCCTTCGGCCACGGTGGCTGTTTCCAATCCGGCCATCGCGGACGTGGACGTTGTATTGTCCGATGTGATGCTGGTGCGCGGCAAGGCCGGAGGCCGGACCTCGTTGGTGGCGTTCGGAAGCGACGGCGACCTTGTCGGACGGTGGACGGTGACCGTGACGGTAGGGTTGGCGGGGGTCCGGTCCGCGTTGTCGGAAGACGCGGAACTCCAGGACGTGGAGATTCGTCCGTGGCGTCAAGGGGTCGAGCTCTCCGGCGTGGTGGCGTCACCCGAGGTGGTGGAACGGGCCTTGCAGTTGGCGCGGGCGTCTTTGCCCGAGAACTCTCTGGTGGTCAACCGCCTGTCCATCGCAAGTCCGCAGCAGGTCAATCTCGAGGTACAGATCGCGGAAGTTCAGCGTAGCGTGAGCGAGTCGCTCGGCATCAACTGGCAAGCGATGGGCACGCGCGGGGACGGGGTGTTCGGCATGCGCGTGGGGCATCTTCTCCCGGTTTCGCCGGGTGACTTGGCCAACTTTCCTGGCGCGAGCCTCCAGGGCGGGCAGGCATCCTCCCTGTTCGGCTCCTATACGTCGCCCACCGGTTCCGCCTCGGTACGGAGCCTGATAGACGCTCTCGCGACCGCGGGGCTCGCCACGGTGTTGGCCCGCCCCAACGTGACCGCGGTATCGGGCCAGGCCGCGAGCTTCTTCTCCGGCGGCGAGTATCCGCTGCCGAGTGGATTCGAAGACGGCCAACTGTCGTTCGAATACAAGAAGTATGGCGTTTTGCTCGACTTCCTGCCCACGGTGATCGACAGCGACCGGATCTCGCTTACGGTTCGCCCGGAAGTGTCCCAACGCGTGGGCACGGATGCCCTGAGGATATTCGATACCGAGATACCGGTCATAGACGTGCGGCGGGCCGAGACCACCATCGAAGTGGGGAATGGTGATTCCATCGTGATCGCGGGGCTCTACCGCAACCAGAGCGACACCACCGAAGCCGGTTTGCCCGGGCTCAAGGATGTGCCGGCGCTGGGACTGTTGTTCGGCAACCGGACGGTAAGGTCCAACTCGACCGAGCTCATCGTCGTAGTCACGGCGCGCCTGATCTCCCCGGCCGACAGGAACGTCGGGAGCACCGCGCAACGGGTGTCGAGTCGCCGTGTGCAGGGTTACCATTACTAGATGGCGTCCTTCCAAACCAAACCCCGCGGATGCGGTTCGCGGGAATTCACCGGGAGAAACTGTCATGCGCGCCTGTCCACGAATACCGCGAGCGGTGCTTTGCCTGGTCGCGGCAGGTTGGCTGGCGGCGGGTTGCGCCCGCTCGCCCATCGACGCTGAACGCGCCGCCTTCGTCGCCCCGGCGGGAACCGCCACGCGTTCGGCGGCCCGCGTGCAGCTTCTGCTTGCCGAGGACCAGGCCCGCCACGAGTTGAGCGTAGCAGAGGGCGCGGCTTTGCGGCCCACGCCTTCCCACGGCACGGTCTATGAAGCCTATCTGCGATGGCTCAGAGGGGAAGTGAAGCCGTTGTCCGGCTCCGACACTGGCGGTGGTGACAAGTAGGGCGTAGGGTCGACGTCGAACGATGGACGCGCTGAGCCAGCACATATGCGCATTCGCGGGGGATGCCCGCACCGAGGCGCTCCTTTCCGATGCGTTGGGGGACAAGGGCGCAACGGTCCACCGCGGCGACATGAGCGCTGTCATCAAGCATTTGACCGGAGCGCCTTCGCCGAAGGTGGTGATCGTCGACCTGGACGGCAGCCCGTTCCCCGCCGGACGCATACACGAGCTGGCCGGAGTCTGCGAGTTCGGCACCAAGGTCATCGCGGTCGGCTCCAACGACACCGCCCGCCTCGCCCGTGAGTTGCTCGCCGCCGGCGTCAGCGACTACCTTCCGAAACCGGTTTCCGTGCGCGAGATTCGCGACGCCGTCGGCGTGGCCCTGGACGGCGACATCGGTCAAGCCAGGATGCATGCCGGGCGCGTGATCGCCTTCCGGGGGTGCGGCGGCGGGTGCGGTGCCACGACCCTGGCGGCGTTGACTGTGCGTGCTTCGGCGGCTCGGGGGAGCTACGTCTCGGCGCTCGATCTCGGCCGTTTGTTCGGCGCCCTGCCGTGGATGCTCGATGTCGAGCCGACCGCGGGACTGGCCGAGCTGCTCGACGCGGCCGCCACCGGGGTTGCCGGCATGGAGATGCTCGACGCGGTGAGCACGTCCCACGGCTCGCGGACTTCGGTTTTCGGCTACCGCGCGGGTGAAGGGGTGCCGCCGGAGCCAACACCGGACGCGGTACAGTGGTTGACCGAGCGTCTCGCCAATCGGTCGCATCTGGTGGTGGTGGACGGAATGCTGGATGCCGGTACGTTGTTCTCGGTGCTTCGGAACGCGGATGAGCGGGTGCTTGTCTACGAACCGACCCTGGTGAGCCTCAGCCGGTTGACGCATACCCTGATGTCGATGGGCGAGGGAAGGGAAGTCGTCCTGGTGGAGAACCACACGAGAGGAACGAAGCGCACGCTTTCTTCCAGCCAGATTCGAGATGCGTTGGCGGGTCGCCAGCCCGACGTCGTCATCCCGTTCGAGGCGAAGCTTCCCGCGGCCACGGACCGAGGAGATCCGTCTGAATCCCTGGGAAAGCAATATCGTGCGGCCCTGGACAAGCTCATCGACAAGCTGACGCGGCGCACGATATCGCTGGCGGAGCCCCCGGGTACGTTTGCTTTTACAGGCTCACGATAGAGGAATTCGTTTGACGAGGAGAGAGCCGCAATGGCGTTGAGAGCTTTTGGCCGCCGCCCCAAGGCGGACATGGGAGACAAGGCCGACGCGATGGAGGCCGCGCCCGCTCCGGTGCCGGCCCAGGCGCCCACGCGCCTGCAGACCCCGGACGCGACCATCGCCGAGATCGCGGCGAAGATCCATCCTGTCGTCACCAGGGCCATCGACATGACCGAGGCCGGGAAGCTCAACCCGGACGAGTTGGCGGCGCAGCTTCAGGCGTTTCTCGATCAGGATGGGACCGAGGAGACGCAGGCGCTGACCCCGTTCGACCGGCGGCGGGTGGTCGCCGCCCTGATCAACGACATCAAGGGTCTGGGGCCGCTTGAGCCGTTGTTTCAGGATCCCAGCGTCTCCGACATCCTGGTCAACGGCCTGCGCTCGGTCTACGTGGAGCGCCGCGGCAGGCTGACCCAGGTGGACATCAAGTTCCGCGACGGCCAGCACCTGCTGCGCATCGCCCAGCGCATCGCCGGCGGGGTCGGACGGCGGGTGGACGAGTCGAGTCCCATGGCGGATCTCAGGCTCCCGGACGGCAGCCGCGTCAACATCATCATACCGCCGCTCGCCATCGACGGCCCCAGCATTTCGATCCGGCGCTTCCTTCTCACCGGCTTGACCCTGCAGGATCTGGCGACCCAGGAGATGCTGTCGCCGCCCATGGCCGCGCTGCTCCGAGTCTGTGTCAAGGCGCGCCTGAACATACTCATTTCCGGCGGCACCGGGGCCGGCAAGACCACGTTGATGAACACTCTGACCAGCGAGATCAGTCCGGACGAGCGGCTGGTCACCATTGAGGACGCCGCTGAACTGCAGGTGCAGCAGCCGCACGTGGTGCGTCTGGAGACGCGCACCATGAGCGCCGAGGGGACCGGAGAAGTGTCGATGCGGGCATTGGTCATCAACGCGCTCCGGATGCGGCCCGATCGCATCATCGTCGGCGAGGTCCGGGGCGCCGAAGCCATGGAGATGCTGCAGGCCATGAACACCGGGCATCCGGGCTCCATGTCCACGATCCATGCCAACAGCCCGCGGGACGCCCTGATACGGCTCGAGAACATGCTCTTGATGGGCACGGCCGAAATGCCTCTCCCCGTCATTCGACAGCAGGTGGCGTCGGGCCTCAATCTCGTGGTGCAGGTGGAGAGGATCCCTTCCGGGAGACGCTGCATCACCAGCATCACCGACGTGGCGGGGATGGAGCACGACGTCATTCTCACCGAGGAGATGTGGCGTCTCGACCGCGGCGAGTCGGGCGAAGTCTTCGAGAGCAGCGGCCGGCAGCCCTCATGGGTCACCGCGGTGGACCGCGCGGGTCTGCGCGCCGAGTTGCAAGAGGCGCTCGAGGCCGGACGCGCCGGGATGGCGGGGTGACTTCATGTTGACGGCGTGGAGCGTGGCGGGAACGTTTCTTGCGGCCGTGGTGTGCCTTGGCCTCTGGCTCAGGACCCGGGCCGGCGACAAGGCGCTTGAGCGGCGGCTGCGCCGGGTGGCCGGGGTGCTCACCGGCGAGTTGGGCGAAGACCCGGTGGAGGGTCGCGTCAATGAAGTCAAGGCGAGCGTGTTCCGCACCCTGCCGGACAGATCGAAGTGGCGCAAGTCCCTCGAAGATCGATTCTGCATGCTCGAAGGCCGCGAACCGCTTCCCAGGGCCGCCGCCGTGGGCTTGTCGGCCGGCATTCTGGCGGCCGTGGTTGCTCACGTCATGCAGTTCGGTCTCTTGGCATGGCTCATGGCGCCTGCCGCCGGAGTCGGGGGTGGGTGGGTGTTTCTTTCGCTCTGGGATGCGCGGGTTCGCGCCGAATTCGTCAAGCAATTCCCCGAGATCGCGGATCAGATCGTGCGTCTGGCCCGCGCCGGGCTGCCCGCGCTGGAAGCCATCGCCGAGGTGGCCAGGACGGTGCCGGAGCCTGCCAGGCATATCCTGCAACAGATCGCGGACGAGCTGTCGTCGGGGCTGGATCCGGAGACGGTGCTGCGCGACGCCGCGACCCACATCCGCGTTTCGGAATTCACCCTGTTCACGGCGGCGCTCGCACTGCAGCGAACCACGGGCGGCAGCATCGCGGTCACCATCGGCCATCTCGCCGCCACCGTGCGCGCGCGCATGGAGGTGCAAGCCAAGGCCCATGCCTCCACGTCGCAGACGCGCATGACACTCTGGGTGCTGGCGGCGGTTCCCGTGGTGAGCTTGCTTGGCCAGGCCTTCACCAACCCGGATGCGGTCAGCATACTGTTCGATACCGAGGAGGGCGCGACGCTGTTGCGCTGGGGCGTCGGGCTGATCGTGGGCGGTCTGCTGGCCGCCCGCGGCATTGTCGCCGGGTTCCTGCGATGACGTTCTCGCCGTACATACTCTGGGGGTTGGGCCTCGCCCTGGTGGCTTCACTGGCCTTGCTGGCGGCGTCCATCCGCTTTCTGTTCCGTGACGGCCGCAGGGCCGTGGTCCTCGACAGACGCCTGAAGGCGGTGCGAAAGCAGGCGCTGTCCATATACGGAGGAATGGATACGGGGCTGGACGGTCGCTCCAGAAGCGCCATTGCCCTTCCGATGCTGTCCGTGTTTGCGGCGGCAGCGTCTCGGGTGGCCGCCACGGTGGTGCCGATCGAAACCTCCGAGCGCGCGAAGATCGGGGCCCTGATGGTGCAGGCGGGCATCCAGCACCGGGATGCGCTTGCGTTCTTCCTGTCGCTCAAGCTGATCCTGATGTTGACCGCGGGTGCGGTCGCCGGGGTCATGGCGTGGCGCATGGAGTTGTTCGGTGGGCACGCCCTGGTGGTCGGCGTCGCCGCGATGGGAGGATTCGTCATCGGCGGGGTGTTGCCCGAGGCGGGGTTGCGGCGGCTGCTCGCTCGACGGAAGGTCAACCTGTCGCGCGCGCTCCCGGACGCGCTCGACCTCATGGTGCTGTGCGTCGAGGCCGGCTACACGTTCGAACGCGCTCTCGCCATGGTCTCGCGGGAACTCCAGCCCATCGCCCCGGACCTCGCTCGGGAACTGGCGTCCGTGGAGGCGGACTTGCGCGTGGGCGCGGAGAGGAAAGTGGTGCTGCAGGAACTCTGCGATCGCACCGAAACCGAGGGCATACGCGATTTCGCCATGACGATCATCCAGGCCGAACGCTTCGGCACCCCCATCGGTCAGTCCATCCAGAACATCGCCGTGGCCGAACGAACACAACGCGCCGCCCGCCTCGAAGCCCAGGCGAGCCGCCTGCCTGTCATCATGAGCCTGCCGATGCTCCTTTTCGTGGTCCCCGGCATCCTCGTCCTGCTTGGCGGCCCTGCCCTCATGCAAGCGTTCAAGGCAATCGGTGGATTGGGATAATGCCTCTCAAGCGTCTATGGACGCCCCCGGTGATGCAAGCACTTTCTTCGAACGGCTTGGCGCACGCGGTCAGGTGCTGTCGTCTGTCCGGCCTGTTGGTGCGGCTGTCAGAAGCCACTGGCCCGTATGGATATACGCGGATCGGGTCCATATCGCTTACGCGAGCTGGAAGGCTCTGGGTTCGAGGCTGGTTTGCCCGATCCCGTCTCGTTGACCGTTTGCCCTTACTCGTCCTCCGTCCTGCCCACATCCCCGACGGCTCCCACGCCCCGCCGCCTCAGGCGGCGGCCGCGGGGACTCGGTAACTCTCCCTCTTTGTCGTCAGTGCCCAGACGATCCGCGCCATTCGGTTGGCCAGCGCCACCGCGACCAGCATCCTCGGCTTGCGCGCCAGCATCCTGGCGAGCCAGGGATCGGTGGTCGCACCACGCCTAGCCGCCCAGCGGACCACCGTCATGGCGCCCGTGATCAACAGCCGCCTGAGGTCGCGCTGGCCCATCTTCGACGTCTTCCCCAGCCTCGGCTTGCCCCCGGTCGTGTGCTGGAGCGGCACCAGGCCGAGCCACGCCGAGAAGTCGCGGCCGCGCTGGAAGCTCTCCGTCGGCGGCGCAAACGCCTGGAGCGCCATCGCCGTAACCGGCCCGACCCCCGGTATCGTCATCAGTCGCGCGGCCTCTTCGTCCTGGCGCGCGCAGGCATGGAGATCCGTCTCCAGCCCGGCGATCTTCACCTCGAGCTCGGCGATCTGAGCGAGCAGAAGGCCGCCCAACTCCCGGACCGGCTCCGGCAGCACAGAGTCCGGATCCTCCACTGCCCATGCCAGGCGGCCGACATGGGCCGGCCCCTGCGGAGCTGTGACGCCGTACTCCGCCAGGTGACCTCGCAGAGCGTTGATTGTCTGCGTGCGTTGGCGCACCAGCAGGTCCCGCGTGCGGAACAGCATGCCCCGGGCCTGCTGCTCTTCGGTCTTCACCGCCACGAAGCGCATGGTCGGGCGTTGCGCCGCCTCGCAGATCGCCTCCGCATCCGCCGCGTCGTTCTTCTGCCGCTTCACGAACGGCTTCACGTAGATCGGCGGGACCAACTTCACCTCGTGGCCCTGCCGCAGGATCTCCCGCCCCCAGTAGTGAGCACTCGCGCACACTTCCATCGCCACGGTGCATCGTGGTTGCGAGGCAAGAAAGTCCAGCACCTTCTCACGGCTCAGCTTCTTCCGGAACGCTACCGCCCCGTCGGCCCGCGCGCCGTGCAACTGAAAGCTGCGTTTCGCCAAGTCGATCCCGATCATGGTAATCTGTTTCATGGATGCCTCCTCCTTCGTCGTGGCGTTCATGCTACCGCCACCTTGGCACATTTCGATGCCGTCGGGAGGGGGCGTCCATTCCATCGCTTACCTCGTCACCGTCACGTCCTCCTGCTTGTCTCCCCGGAACACCTTGACCTTGATCTCGGGCGGTTCCACCGGTAGGGGAACCGCCGACGAGGGGGTGAAGGCGGGGGGTGCCGCCGCGCCAGGGGCAGGAGTCATGGCGGGAACCGGCGCCGCCGTTGTTGCAAGGGGTCCGGTTGGGAGCTCCGGTTCCGGCGGCTTCTGCTGCGGGAGCAGGCTTTCGAAGGCCGTGGGTGTGCGGTCCTCGCGCCGCCGGAAGTCGGTGAGGGAGCGCATGGCGAGGGAGATGGTTCCCTTGGTCTTCGCGAGGATCAGGCGCTCGGCATCCGCGGGTTGCAACTCAAGGGTCACCGTGTTGGCGGCGTTTCGCGAACCCCGGCTGAGCAAACCGCCCTCGGCCCTGTTCGCGCTGCTCTCCACTTGGCGGTTGACGGCGACGACGCGGACGTACTCGAGGATCGTGGCGGTGACGGTGCTGGTCTCGCGCGTGGTGGGATCCCGAAGTTCCGCCGTCAGGATCACGTCGACGTGGTCACCGGGGTAGATCAGCGCCGCCTCGCTGGTGGCCCCGTCTACCGGGATCGTGACGGCCCGGTGGTCCGGCTTGAGGGCCGCGGCCAGAAAGCCGTGGTCGCCCGGGCGCACGATCGCCGACCAGTTCAACGGCCTCCCCTTGAACACCGCGCGTCGCACGACCGAGCCTATCACCTGGGCCTCTTCGGTCTTGCCCTTGAGCATGTGCGTCGAGAGGACGGTGCCGTTCCGCACAGGCATCCAGACGACGTCGCTGGCGGTGATCAGACGACCGATGTCAAGGTCGGTGGCCGCGGCCAGGACCACGGGCACGGGTTTGGGTGGCGGCTCTGCCTTCTTCGGCGGCGCAGGATCTGGCCGAAGGTACAGCCATCCGCCGCCTACCGTGGCGCCGACGGAGATGATGCCCGCGAGAAGAAACAGGATGGCCGAGCGTGAATTTCTTGCCAGGCGGGACCTTTGCATCACAGGACTCCTTCAACTGCTTCCGGTCACGGAATAAGCCCGCAGCGCCAGCAGCACGATGGCCGGCGGCGCGATGGCCACCGCGAACGGAATGTTGTTGCGCAGCCGTCGAGTGGCGTCGAACGGCAGCAGGCAGAACAGGCCGATGCCGAGGCTCAGCAGACCGACGCCGAACAGGAAGCCGCTGATGTCCATCGGTCCGATCCACAACCCCGTCACGGCCATGAGCTTTCCGTCACCCGCGCCCAGCGCGCCGAACAGGAACAGGCCGAAGCCCAGAGCCAGAAGGACCGCGCCGGTGGCGAGGTTCGTCCACAAGGGCATCGGCCCGTGGTGGTCCACGAAGATCCACTGGATCACGAACAGGCCGAGGACCGCGAGCGGCACCAGGTTGGGAACCTCGCGGCGAAGGATGTCGAAAACCATCGCCGCCCCCAGCAGGAGGCAGCAGGCCGTCAGCAGCAACGGTTCAAGCAATGGAAACCGTTCCTTGTCCCATGACTTTTCCGGACATCCGCATCGCAGTCGCCCCGGTCACTGAGCCCGGACAAGGCAGCCCCGGCCGCGGTCCTTCAACGCGACGCACAGGCTTCTGGCCGCGGTCACGTCCGGAAAAGGACCCGTGAAGAGGCGGTAGAACACGCCTTTTTTGGGACTCTGGACCATCACCACGCGCGGAGTCAGCGCATCGAGCAGATCCTGCTCCGCGTTGAAGAGCCGTCTCCATGCGGCCATCGCTCCGTTTCGTGAGCTGGATGCATGGAGTTGCACCAGGATGCCCGCGGCCGCGCTGCCGGCTGCGGGCCAGTCTTCCGCCGCGACGAAGCAGTCCCGGCCACGACCCTTCAGCAGGCCGCACAAGCGCTTGGCCACGGTCCTGTCCTTGAGAGGACCCACCCGGAGGCGGTAGTACACCCCTTTCGCGGGCAAGTCCGCTCTCACGATGCGGTGTGTCAGGGAGCCAAGCAGTTCCGTCTCCTGTTTGGTGAGCCGTCCCCACACAGCGAGGGCCTCGGCCTCCGAGCGCGCCGCGTAGAGTTGCACGTGGGCGCCCGGTCCTGCCGCCGCCTCTGCCGCCGCCGGACTCGCCGCGGGCGGACCTGCCGCGGATGAACCTGCCGCGGGTGAATCTGTTGTCGCCGCCGTTGCCGTTGCCGGTTCCGGAGTTGCCGGTTCCGCCTTTGCCAGTTCCGAAGTCGCTGGTTCCGGAGTTGCCGGTCCATCCGACTCTTCCTGTGCATCCGATGCCGTCGCTGGTTGGGAACCGGCCACCGGGGCCGAAGCTTCCGCGGGCGGTGCTGCCCCTGTCGCGGCCTCCTCTGCCGCCGTCCCTGCCGCCGTCGCCGCCACTGTTGCCGCCGCCTCTTGGCTCCCTTCCATCGCCTGGGCCGAAGGCTCCGCTGAGGCCAAGGTTGTTCCCGTGTCGGAAGCGGCCACGCTCGCAGTTTCCTTCGGGATCGGCGCTTCCTCCGGCGCGGACGCGACAGACGGGGCATCGTCCGCCGCGATGGACGACTCAACGATTCTCCGGCTCTCCGGCATCCCCTGCTCTTCGACCGTCCCGATCCCCGTCATCTGCTCCGCGACCGTCTCGGTCCCCGCCGTCCCCGCCGCCTCCTGCTCCGCGACCGCTGCCGCCGCTTCTTCCGTCGCTGGCGTATCCTGCAGCAGTTGCGCCAACTCGGTGCCGTCGTCCTCCAGCCAGTGGGAGGAGGCATGCTTGTCGTACAACCGTTGCGCTTCGTCCTTGTCGCCCGTTTGGACGAGTGCGCGGATCAGATTGGCGGTGATCATCGGATGCGACGGCGAGAGTTTCAGGGCGTTGTCGTAGTGCAGGCGGGCGCGCGCGTGGTCGCCTTCGAGGGTGGCCACGACGCCGAGGCCGTTGGCCGCCCAGGCTTCGACCGGCGTGTCCTTGGCCGGCCCGGATGCGGCGAGAAACAACCGTTTGGCTTGGGCCAGATTGCCTTCGCCGAGGCTCGCCCTCCCCGCGCCCAGCAACGCCTCGGCCTTGGCGACCGGCGTCGTGGAGCGTTCCTCGGCTTCGCCGAACAGCGTGGCGGCGTGCGAGAAGTTGCCGTTTCTCAAGGCCAGATAGCCGAGCCCGAGTCTGGGCTCCGGGGCGTCGGGGAAATGACGGGTGAGTTCGAAGTAGAGCCGCGCGGCGGCTTCGAACTGGCCTGCCTCGGCCGACACGGAGGCCACGTTCAGGCTGCTGCGCAACTGTTGCTGCTTCGAGGCTTCAAGCCGTTCCTGTTCGTGGAGCGACCCGCAACCGCCGGTGCCGATGGCCAGCGCCAATCCCGCGGTCGCCGCCAACGTGCGCGCCCTGCGGAAGAACGACGTCGGTTCCGATCCCACGCGCGTAGTACCCTGATTCCTGGCGCCCCCTAGGGGCCGCTCCTCTCTCTCCGGGGAGTGGGGGTGCCGGCTTCTCCACCGGCGAATCGGCGAGCTTGGAAAAACGCCATGACGACTGAGATTCGGAGCATGAGTCATGATATTATCAGACCAGCAAAGCCACAATCAAGCCAACGATCGTCACTGCGGAAGGATGGCAGGATGGGTTAAGAGTTTGTTGTCAAGATGATGTATAGGTATATCCAGGGATGTACGTCACAGGGAGGTGGATCATGACGATGGCTGATCTCACGCCGGTAATGATCGGTTTGGTGGGTATCGGGTAAGTCGGGGTAGTGGCTTGGGGTATTCGCGTGATACGCGATGCGTCGCGGGAACGAAGCAAACAGACGGACGCGATGATCGAAGCGCTCTTGGAAAGTGCTCGGGGAATCCGCGAACTGCTGTCCCGGTCCGATGGAGACCATGGAAACGGCTGACTACGTCATGCTCGGAGTGGCCTCGCCATCAGGTCGCGGCGTTTTGCCGCAGGCGTTGCGCCATTCTGACGATCATGTTGCGGATCCGGTCAAGCGCTTCCGCCAACTCTTCGAACTCGCCTGTCGACGATACGGTGATCCGGGTGCCGACCTGGCCCTGCTCCATGCGTTGTACGCTGTCGGTCAAGGCGCGTACGGGTGTCAGCACCCAGCGGCCGAACACCCAGCACAGCAGTATCGAAGACAGCAGCAACGCTGTGCACAGCGTTGCGCCGAGCCACAGGAGTCCTTGTCCGAGATTTCGTTGATTTCCCGCCGGCGATCCGGAGAGTTCCGGCAAGACGCCGTGACCGCTCAGGTTTGGAGCCTCGGCGATGATCATCCAGTCGACACCCGGGAAGTCGCCTATGACCGGAGCGAAGAAGGACGAGTCCGCCGAGCGCGCGAAGGCGATCATATGGCTGGACGCGCCTTCTGAAGAATCCGATGCGTTCAGGGCGGCGATGAACGACCCGGCTCGTTCGCTGTCGTAGGCGCGGGCCATATGTGCGACCGATGCGTCGGCGAGCAGGTTGGTTTCCGGTTGCATGATCCGGCCGGGAGCGTGCGCGGAGCGCGTCTCCGCGATCAGCAATCCATCCCGGGTCGCCACGAGGATCTCCGTTCGCGGCACCGCGGTGCCGCTGAGCGTCGAGCCGGGCAGTTGCGTGTGCAAGAGCTGGCCGGGCACGGACAGCCCGCGCGCCACACGGTCGGCAAACAACTGGGCGAAGCGCAACGGCACGACCGCCTTCATCACGCCGATGGAATTCCCGGTTCCCACGTCACGGATGGCCACCGCGATGTCCATCGCCCACACGTTGGCGGAGGAGCTGAACACGATGTCGCTCACGAAGATTGCGGATGACAGAGCCCTCTGCCACCATTCCTCGTCGGACTGGACGAAATCGGTGGCGGGGCCGCTCAGCGCAACGTTGAAGCCCTTGGCGTCCGTGAAGAAGACCCCGCTGAAATCGGAGGAGCGCCTGATTTGCTCACCAAGGAACGCGCGCGCTTCGGGCACAAGCCCCAGGCTCTTGCGAGTGCCGAACTTGCTCTCGACCTGCTGCAGACCGAGACCGTCGAAGCCCTCCTTGGCGTGGGCGGCCCGCGCCTTTTTCACCGCCTTGATCACCACCGGCGACGCGGCCCAACTCTGCACCTCGGCGATACGCTCAGCCAGGAACGCGTCGATGTCCTCCGACAGCCTCGTCACGGCTTCCTCAAGCTTCTGAGTGTCGCTGTGCAAGGCCAGCGATTGAATCCCGGAGCCCCCCCCCGCCTCCATCCGTATCGACAACCAGTATGCTCCTGACCCCGCCGCGGCCATCAACGGGACCCACAACAGAAAGAAAATGGCCAATCCGAAACGAACACCAAGGGAATGAGTCATGGTATCATCTCCGATAACGGCGTGAACGAACCTAACGGCGAAGACGGTCTATTTCTTCATGAGTCGTCAAGCTGTTTGGCCGCCTCGTAGAAACGTTGCGCCTCGTCGACATCGCCTCGGGACTCGTAAATTTTCGCAATGTAGCCCATGGTGGCCGCCTCACCCTTGCGATTGCCCAACTCGCGGTACAACGTTAGCGCGCTATCGAGATAAGCGAGGGCCCGTGTCAGTTGGTCCTGGGCCATGAAGGCCACGCCTATCGCCTGCTGCACCAACGAGGCGCCGGACCGGTCCCCGGTTCTCAGGCAAATACGGACCCCTTCCTCCAGGTTCCTTACGGCGAGGTCGTGGGAGCCCGATTCGGTCAGGATCGAGCCGAACTCCGCAAGCGCCTGGATCTGTCCGGTGTCGTCGCCTGCGTCCTTGAACAGCCGCACCGAATCGGAAAGGTGTATGCGCGCCTTGTCCGTCTGGCCCGTGCGGTGGTGGAGGCGGCCGGCGTACAGGCGCAGCCGTGCGTGCCAGCGAGCGTCCCCTTCGGGTCCCAAGCCGTCGATGGCCGTCTCGTAGGCTTCAGCCGCTTGGGCTTCATTACCTTGGAGACGGTAGAATTCCGCCAGGTTGGATGACGCAATGGCATGCACGCCATCGTCCCCGCCGGTCTCCTGAAGGGCCTCCTTGGCGTAGACGACCGCGGGAGTGATCGTTCCACGTGCCAGGCTCGTGACCGCCAGCGCGTTCAGGACAGGTCCGAGCTGGTCGCTCCGCGGCAGTGCCTCCTTGAGGTGAGCATCGGCCTCATCGTGAAGGCCCATGACGCTCTCGATGATGGCCAGCCGAAGATACTCACTGGCTTCCACCGGCTCGCGAGCGGTCTCCCGCCGTTCCAGGTCGTCGCGGGCCGCGTTCACGGCCGGGCCGGCCCACTCCGGCAACGGAGCCCCGACCATCTCCACCAGTAGCAGATCGCCGGGACAGATCTCGGCTGCAAGCGAGCGGATCGCGTCCGCGGGTCGGTCTTCGGAAGGCGGTTTGGCTGCAGCGGGCAAGACGGCCGGCGCCGCAGACGGCGTCCGCTCCAGCTTCACTCGATTAACGGCGAAACCTTCTCCCGCGGCGTCTCCCCTGGAATGTTCTGTCCTATCGCCGGCGCGTTCCTCGTGTCCGACGGGATGGCGCGCGGCCTGTTGCTCCGCCAGCCACGCGCCTCCCGGACCACCGGGGGCCACCGGCGGCGCCTCCCGGCCCGCGGGGTCATCGCCGAAACCCGGCTCCGGCCGCGGGTAGCTGGCCTCGGCGGGGGGGGCGGTCTTCTCCTCCTCGGCGGTCCTCGCGGGCGCCGGAGTTCGCCTCCACCACGACAGTTCGAGATCGGTTTCCTCCGCGTTCCTTTCCGTACCGGCAGCCTTCGGCTCTTCCGGCTCCCGTTCGGGCTCGCCGTACCGAACCCCTCTATAGAAGAACCCGGGCCCGGTGTCTGCCTCCGGCTCGCCGGCGTCTTCCCTGGCCTCGCCTAACGTCGGACCGGTCTCCCACCAGGGAAGATCGGCGGTAAGTCTCCCCGTCGGCTCTTCCCGTGTAACAGGGGCGGGTGACGGATCCTCCGACATCACGGACAGGTCGGCAGGATCATCGATGATCTCGGGCTCCTCCGCCGGCTCGTCGCGTTGTTCGGTCATGCTTTCGCCGTATCGCACTCCGCGATAGATATAACCCTTAGGCTGGGACGAATCCGTGACTTGTTTGGTCGATTCGCCGTCTTTCCGTTTTCTGCGTTCCATAGATAAACCCCCGGAATGCCGTTCTTTTGCGGACCACAGCCCGCCGTTGACAGCGTTACCCTGTTACTCTACGATAGTCAACGCGAAGAAATCAACGATGTAAGGGCTTAAAAAGGGCGTTTTGGGTAGCGTGCGGTAGCGTGCCCGTGGCCTATCAATTTGTCTAACACGGTGGTAGCCTGACTGCTTAGTTCGGGCACGACAGGCTCGTCACGGAACGCGTTCCAGCAGTAGGAGGTCCTTTCGATGGGACGAACTTGTATCTTCGTTGTCTTTGCGCTTGCATGGGTGTTCCTGCCCACCCTCACATACGCACTGGACGGCAGAGTGAACCAAACGCCGGTGCCGGAGTGGCAGGTAACGGCGGACACGGTATGGACTTGCATCGCGGCCATGCTGGTGTTCCTCATGCAGGCGGGCTTTGCCTTGGTCGAGGGCGGGTTCACCCGCGCCAAGAACACGGTCAACATCATGATGAAGAACGTCGGGGACTTCGCCATCGCCTCGCTGGGCTTCTGGATGGTGGGGTTTGGCCTCATGTTCGGCGAGGGCAACCCGTTTATGGGGACTACGGGTTTTTTCACTTCGCCCGAGATGGGCGACGACGTGTACTCTTCCCTGGGTTGGGCATCGGTGCCGACCATGACGGCATGGCTCTTTCACCTGATGTTCTGCGCCACCGCCGCCACCATCGTGGCTGGTGCAATGGCCGAGCGCACTAGGTTCGTGAGCTATCTCATATTCAGTTTCTTCATCTCTCTCTTCTTCTATCCCGTGGTGGGTCACTGGGTGTGGGGCGGCGGATGGCTTGCGACGCTTGGCATGCTGGACTTTGCCGGCTCCACGGTCGTGCACTCCACCGGCGCATGGTTCGCTTTGGCCGGCGTGATCGTGCTTGGACCCAGGATCGGGCGATACAGCGAGCGGGGACTGCCGCTTGCCCTTCCGGGTCACAACATGATGATGGCGACGCTCGGGATGTTCATCCTGTGGTTCGGTTGGTTCGGCTTCAACACGGGAACCCTGATGAGCGCCAGCGTGTACGAGATATCGACGATCGCCGCCAATACCAGCCTCGCGGGTGCCGCCGCCGCCATCGGCGCCACCCTGACCGCGTGGTTCCTGTTCGGCAAACCCGACATCACGATGACGCTCAACGGCGTTCTCAGCGGTCTCGTGGCGGTCGCTGGCGCATGCGCCTATGTGGAGCCTTGGGTCGCTGCCGTCTTCTTCGGCTTTCTGCCCGGAGTTCTCGTGGTATTCTCCGTGCTGGCGTTCGATCGGATTCATGTCGACGACCCGGTGGGTGCCATATCCGTTCACGGCACGGGCGGCGCGTTCGGGACGGTCATGCTGGGACTGTTTCATGCCGACTCCGGACTCTTATACGGCGGTGGAGTCGATCTGCTGCTGGCCCAGTTCGTGGGTGTGGTGGCCGTCTTCGGCTTCAGCATGGTTGGCGGCTTTGTGATGTTCAGCTTGATCAAGGCCGTCGTGGGGTTGCGCGTGTCGCCGCAGACCGAGAGGGCCGGTCTGGACATGGAGGAGCACGGCAACGATGCCTATCCCGAGTTCCTGGGCTAGAGTTGAGGCGTGTGCTGTCAGTCCAGGCGAATGCGCACGACGATGCGGCCCATCACGTCGCCGTACCCGATGTCCGTCCGCGGAATGTTCGGGTGGGCGTTGTGCACGTCACGCAGGCGGGTGAAACCGCCACATCGGCATAGACCGCGGTGAAATGCTTGACTCCCCTGATGGTTTCTTGACCGTAGGCAGGCTTTGAGGAATTCGCGGCGACGCTGTCCAGTCCGGTCCGTTCCATCTCGGTCTTGGGAACGTTGTCCTTTTTGATGGACCACTTGGACAGCAGAGAGTAGCTGAACGTGTCGGTCTGCTTGGCCACCAACTGCGCGCCCATGCGGAACATCTGGCCGGGAGCGGCAAGCTCTTCCGGTCTTGCCAGTCCTCGCTGGAGTTGATCACTTCTTCCACATCCTGTAGAAGGTAGACCACTTGGTTCGAATAGACGTTGCGGTCGGCTGACATGAGGCGCGAACAGCGCGTCCGCCATGACCCTCGGGGGAATTCCGGCGTGTTCGCCCGATCAGGGGCTTCTGCCGGATCCGACGGGGCGGTCGGTCGAAGGAGGTTCGGCCGAGGGCCTCCCTTCGTTCAAGGGGTTGCTCTCACAGGCGGCGACCCCCGCAACTAGCATCGCGGCCGCCGTCAGGCCGAGCATGCCCTTACCAAACGGCAAGTGTTTCGAATGGTTACGCATAACCTAGGCATGTCATGCCGACCTTGGCCATAAGACTTGGACGTGCAGATGAGCGGTCGCACGGGCCGGGTGCACCGCCTGTTTGGCTCTACGGGGCTGTCGTCGGCGTCGCCGCGTGGCTCGTGTTCTGGGTCCAGCCACTGGCGGTGCGCGGAGTTCTGCCGGTGCTCGGCGGCTCGCCCGCGGTCTGGAACACCGCGATGGTGTTCTTCCAGAGCGCACTGCTCGGCGGGTACGGGTTGGCCCACCTCCTCGCCCGCCGGACAACGTCCGCCGGACAGTTCATCGTACTCGGGGCACTGTGGGCGGGAATCGCCCTCACCATGCCGGTGGGTGAGCTTCGGCTTCTCGGTGAGACGCCGGCGGCGGGTGTCCCGCCGGCGTTGTGGCTCTTCGGAACGCTCGCGGGCTCCCTCGGACTCGCCTTCGTCGCCGTCACGTCCCTCACACCCCTGGTCCAAAGCTGGCTCGCCCGGACAGACGCGGGTGCGGCGTCGATGGATCCCTATTTTCTCTACGCGGCCTCGAACGTGGGCTCGGTCGGCGCGTTGCTGGCGTTCCCTTTCTTCCTCGAACCCATTCTCGGGCTGGGCCGGCAGGCGTGGCTCTGGAGCTTGGCGGCGCTGGCGCTTGCGCCCTTCCTCGTCATCCTTTGGCGCGGAGCCGCCCATCGCGATGCCGGCGCCCGTGCGGCCGGGGCGGAGGAAGCGACGCCGGACTCTCGCCGGACGGTGCTGCCGGTGCGGCGCATCCTCGCGCTGTCCGCGGTCCCGAGCGCGCTCCTGCTCGCCGTTACGCGCCACGTCACCACGGACGTGGCGGCCGTGCCGCTGCTATGGATCGTGCCCCTGGCTCTCTACCTCGCCACCTTCGTCCATGCCTTCGCGCGCCGCACCCTGATTCCGCAGTGGCTTCTGGCTCGCCTCCTTGCCCCGGGCATCCTCGTGCTGGCGATTCTGTACCCCTTCTCCTGGTTCGCGTTGCTGTTCGGCCTGTTCCATGTCGCCGTCTTTGCCCTGGCCGCTCTCTACTGCCATGGGGCGCTGGCCCGTCTCCGCCCGCCGCCCGCCGGCCTGACCTTCTTCTATCTCCTGGTATCCACCGGCGGGCTCATCGGCGGGCTGTTGGTCGCGCTCGCCGCCCCACTGGTCTTCAACGATGTCCACGAGTATCCCATCGCCCTTGTGCTGGCGGCCGCCCTCCTGCCGGCGGCTCCGGTTGTCCTGCGCCGCGGTCAGTGGGTCGTCGCAGCCAGCGCGCTCGGATTGCTCCTGGCCGGGCTGGGCACCCTCTACGGACATTACGGCAGCTTGTCCGCTTTCGCCGCCGGTGCGGCTACGGCGCTGGTCGCGCTGGCCGCTCCCGCGCTGCTCGTCCTGCGGGCGCGGCCCGCCCTGCTCGCGGCTGCGCTCCTGCCGGTGTTCATGTTGCCGTCTCTGGTGGGCCGGGACAGGGAGGGGGAGTATGTCGCCCGCGCGCGCACCTTCTTCGGCGTGTACCGGATCGTGGAAACCGGCGGGCTGCGTTCCTTCTATCACGGCACCACCCTGCACGGCGCGGAGCGACGGAACCCGGACGGAACCATCGACAGCCGGACGACCTACTACGGCCCCGGCACACCATACGCCGAGTTGCTGGCAAGTCTTGCGCGCCGCCCCACCCCCTTAGTGATGGGCATCGCCGGACTCGGCACCGGCTCCCTCGCATGCTTCGCGCGCCCCGGCGACGAGGTGCGCATCTATGAAATCGATCCCGCCGTCGTACGCCTGGCCCGCGAGCACTTTGCGGCGCTTCGCAACTGCGCTCCGGATGCGACCCTTGCCATCGGCGATGCACGGCTGCTGATTGCGCGCGAGCGGTCCAAGTTCGACTTCCTTGCTCTCGATGCCTTTACGTCCGACGCGATTCCGGTCCACTTGCTGACCCTGGAAGCCTTCCGGAGCTACCTTCGCGTTCTCGCCCCGGAGGGGGTTATTGCCGTTCACATCTCGAACCGGCACATCGACCTTGAGCCCGTGGTCGCGACCATCGCCGACAACCACCGACTCGCCGCGCGCGTCAAGCGCTACTCGGCTCCGGAGCACCTGACGAAAACCAGGGCAGCGACTTCATCCCACTTGGTTGTCCTCGCCCGGGAGGAGGGCACTCTGCAGGCTCTCGACCTCGATGGGAGTTGGGTGCCCTTGAACGCCGCGTACCGGCCGCGGTTGTGGACGGATGACTACGCGAGCATCGCTCCGCTCCTGCGCTGGTGGTAGAGGGTGGCGCGGTGACGGACAGGCGAGACATCAGGAACCCGGATCAAGTCAGATCAAGTCCGGAGACAGCCGGTGGGCTTGCGAATATCCGCGATTCGTGGATAATCTACTGTCAGATCGTTCTGGTTTTAACAGGATGAAAGTTGAGTGAATACGCTTCCATTCTGGCAGTCGGAGATGTACACCTCGGCACCGTGTGCTCGGGGCTGCCCGACTGGATCGAAGCCCAGGGCCTGGACCGGGGCGAACTCACGCCTGCGGCCGCGCTCCGGCTCACCGTCGATCTGGCCATCGAGAACCGTTTCGACGCCGTGTTGTTCGCGGGCGATATGGTCGAAAGCACCAATGCCCGTTTCGAAGCAATGGCGCCGCTTGAGGATTGCGTACGGCGGTTGCTCGGCGCGGGCATCGAGGTTGTTGCGGTGGCCGGCAACCACGATGTCGAGGCATTGCCGCGGCTTGCTGCCCTGATCGATGGGTTCAACCTTATGGGTGCCGGCGGCCGCTGGGAAGCGCGCACGATATCGAAAGGCGGGACGCCCGTGGCCCAGGTGGTGGGCTGGTCGTTCGGTCAGGAACGTGTGCGCCAGAGTCCGTTGGCGGAACTCCTGAAGCGACCGTTGCCGGCGCCGTCGCCTCCGGTTCCGCGAATCGGCTTGCTGCACGCCGACCTGGGCGCGGCCCGTGGCCCCTACGCGCCCATCAGACAGACGGAGCTGGATGACGCAGGTTGCGACTTATGGTTGCTGGGCCATGTCCACAAGCCTTCCCTCGACACCTTGTCTACGTCGAAAGGGATCCGGCCATTCGGTTACCTCGGATCGCTGGTGGGGCTCGACCCGTCGGAAACGGGGCCCCACGGCCCTTGGCTTCTGAATATCTCCCGCGAGGGCGGTATTGATCTTCGGCTGATCCCATTCGCGCCGCTACGATGGGAGCCGGCGGCCATCCGGGTGGACGGGCTCGAGCAAGTCGACGATGTGGGCGACAGGCTGCTGAGCGAAGCCGAGCACGTCGTCCGCCGTCTCGCCAGCGCCGCCCCCCTGCCTCGGGCGCTCGGTCTGTGCGTGCGGCTCACCGGGACGAGTGGCTGTTACGAAGACATCCGGCAGTGGATCGCGGGCGGTGAGTGGAGCACCATGGGGCGCGTCGTCGACGGCACGGTGGTCTTCTTCAGCAAGGTCGTGGACGCGATGGAGTTGCGGCTGGACCTTGCGAGAGTCGCATCCGGCGACGACCCCGCCGCCCTGATTGCGCAGCGGCTGCTGATGCTGTCGCGCGACGACGATCGGGCAAGGGCGCTGCTCGACAAGGCGCGCGCGGAGCTGGGTGAAGTGGTCCGGGAGGCCGTCTGGAAGCCTGTTCAGGAGCATCGCAGTGCCGTGGATCCGTTGTCGGATGACGCCCTGCGCGAGGTTCTCTTCAAGGCCGGCAAGGCCGCCTTGAACGCCATGCTTGCCGAGCGTGAGCGAGGCAACGCGACGTGAAGCTCAAACGGCTTGCCATCAACCGGTTGCCGGGCATCAGCGAACCCTTCGAGATCGAATCGGTAGGGGCGGGTTTCCATGTCGTGTTCGGACCCAACGGGGTGGGCAAGTCGAGCATCTGCCGCGCCCTTGAAAGCGTGTACTGGGAAGACCGGCATCCCTCGCCGCTCACGTCCGTAAGCGCCGAGTTCGAACTGGAAGGAGAACCGTGGGCGGGGCGGCGTGAAGGGAGTCGCGTCGCATGGCAGCGAGGCCGCGACCGGCATGTTTCCCCTAGTCTTCCCCCGTCCCACAACCACCGCTGTTTCTTTCTGCGCCTGCGCGATTTGGTCGATCCGTCCCGGGACGGCACCGCCGACATTGCCTCGGAAATCCGGCGGCAGATGTCCGGGGGATTCGATCTGGACAAGATCGGCTCGGACCTGTTCTCCGGCGTCTCTCGCCAAGTTGGCCGCCGACAACGCCGGGATTTCAACAACGCGTCCGACGACGTGCAGAAGGCGGTCGTCCAGCAGGCCGACCTGCAGCGGCGCACGGACGATCTTGAATCCCTCAGGAGTCAGCTCGAAGAGGCCGATGCCGCCTCCGGCCGGCTGGTGCTGGTGGAGCGCGCCATCGGGCTGGCGCGTCGGCGGCAAGAGTTCTCCGCGATCATGGAGCGGATCGACGCGTTGCCCGGCGCGCTTGCCAAGCTCACCGGCAAGGAGGTCGAGGAGGTCGAGCGGTACCAGCATCAGGCGGACGCGTTGGCGGAGCGCGAGCGTTCGCTGGAACAGCAGTTGCACAGGACGCGCGAGGCGCTGCAGCAAGCCGCCCTGGACAACCCGGTCGAACCGTCCGACCTTGCGGCTTGGCGTGAGAACGCCGACGAGTTGAGCCGCATTGAGCTGGAACTGGACGCGGCAAGGATCGAACGGAACGCCACTCGAAGGAAGCTTGCCGTGGCCTTGCACGAGGTCGGTGACCATGAGGCCCATCTCGCAGGCGGGACCGCGCTGACATTGTCCGAGCATGGCGAGTTGTTCGCCTTCCTGCGTTCGAGCCAGGAGCACGCCATTCAGGCCAATACCCTTCGGGAGCGGCTGCGTCAGCTTCAACGCGCCGAACTGCCCGCGGAGGCCGAGCGAGACATGGAGAGGTTGCGCGCCGGAGCCGAAGCCTTGCGCGGGTGGCTGCGAGCGCCCGAGCCTGAAAACGTGGCCGGCAGGGTTCGCACCAGGTGGCCGTGGCTGCTCTTCGCCGGCGTAATGACGCTGGCTGGCGGGCTGGCGCTGCTTATCGAGAACGTGGGCCTGGCTTGGGTACAAGAGCAGTCGGTCGCGCTTGTCTCGATTGCCGGGCTCATTGGAGGGCTGGGTATCGGCACCGCTCTGGCCGTCTTGCTGCTGGGGCGCCGGGATCGTTCCGGCGCGGACAGAAGGGCCGCACGGGCCGTGTTCGAGGAACTCGGCCTTGACCCGCCCGCTGAATGGGCTCTCCCCGTGGTAGAGGCACACCTGAACCGGCTGGAGCGTGTAACCGCCGACATGGAGGCCGCCATCGAGCAGGCGCGCGACAGCGGCCTGCAACGGCGGCGGCTGGAGAACGAACTGGAGGGCCTGTCCGAACAGGAAGCCGCCGTGGAGGCCCGCAGGAAGGAAATCGCGGAAAGACTCGGGTTGGAAGCGATCCCGCCGGACGCGGAGTTGGTGGACTTCGCGCGCGCTCTCGACCAGCTTCGCCTGGCGCGTCGCGAAGACGAAGCCGCGGCAGGCCAAGTGGAAGGCCTAGAGCAGAAGTATGCGGGCCTCTTGTCCAAACTGGCTGGCATTCTCGAAGGGCACGGTGAGATGAAGCCGGAAGATGCCGCAACGGCCAAGGCGCGGATACACCACATCGCGGACCGGAGCTCCCGGCTGGAACAGGCGCTCTCCGACGAGCGGAAGATGACGGCGCAGATCGAGGAGTTAGCGGTTGACCGCTCGGCCGCGGCCAAATCCATCGCGCGGATCTATGCGGACGCATCGTTGGGCGAAGGCGACATGAAAGGCCTCGTGGCGTTGACCCATTCGTTGCAGCACTATCGGGATCTGATCAATGAACGGACAAGTGTGGAAGGCCAGATCGGCCTGGATCAAGCGGAACTCGCCAAGGCCGGAGCAGAGAGACTGGCCGAATCCGACGGACTGTCCCTTGAACGGCTCAAGGACGATCTGGCGCGCGCGGAGGCTCGAGCAGGCGAATTGCGGAACGAGATTGCCGAGATCACGACCCGGACGGACGCGGCCAGGAACGGCAACGGCACCCAGGGACTGATTGCCGTCCGTGAAGAGGCTCGCGCCAAACTGCGCGATCTCCGCGACGACGCGCTGTACGCCAGGGCGGGGCGCTTCCTGATGGACGCGGTGGAAAAGGAATACGAGCATAGCCGGATGCCCCGGGTGCTTGAACGCGCGCGCGCCCATTTCTTCGCGTTCACCCACCATAACTACAAGCTGGAGCTGGGCAAGGACAATGACGCTCCGCGGCTCTTTGCCCGGGAAGCGCGCGGTGGAGAAGTGCGGGAGATCGACGAGCTGTCGGACGGGACACGGGTCCAGTTGCTGCTGGCGGCGCGCATCGCGTTTGCGGAGGAGGTGGAACAGGGCAAGACTATGCCCCTGTTTCTCGACGAAGCGCTGGACCAGAGCGACCCCCGGCGTTTCGAGGCCGTGGTACGGAGTCTGGGGCGCGTGGCAAAAGAACAGGATCGCCAGATATTCTATCTTGCCAGCGACCCTCTGGACGTGGATCGAATCCGGGACGCGCTCGGCAAGGAGGAGTGCGAGTTGACGGCTGCCATCGACCTGGGCCTGATACGCACTCGGACGGCCAGCGTGAGCGGAACTCACGCACTCCAGGTCGATCTCGGACCAGCGGTTCCGGCCCCTGACGGCCTGTCGTCCGAAGAATACGGAGCGGCCCTCGACGTGCCGGAGTTCCGCCCGGAACTCGGCTACGCGGAGCAGCATTTCTATTACCTCCTGTGGGACGCCCCGGACCTGCTGCACGATTTTCTCCTGAACGGAATTGAGCGCGCGGGTCAGTGGAGAACGGTCGTGGAAACGCCGCTCGCCGAACGGCTGGGCTCCCGCTCGGTTTCGCTGGCGGACATTACAGCCAGACTGGACCTGCTTGAGACCTTCTGCGAGTTGTGGATGCAGGGGAAAGGCCGACCCGTGGACCGCGTCGTGCTTGAGGAAAGCGACGTCTTGAGCGAGCGCTTTCTCGATGACGTGGTCGATTTCACACGGCGACTGAATGGCGACGCCAGACGGCTGGTGGCGGCACTCGACGACAACAGCGACCCGCGCCTGCGGGATTTTCGGGAGAGCAACGTCGAGAAGCTCAGACAGCATCTCGCCGAGACCGGTCACCTCGACGACCGGCCAGTGCTCACCGAGAACGAATTGCGGCTCGCCGCGCAAATCACCCCGGCAGCCGCGAGCCTGTCTCACGGAGTCGCCAACGACTGCCTCGGGCGCTGGTGGGCGTGGGCTCAGAGATCGTCCCACCCCCATGAAGCAGGGTAGAAGTGGAATGGAGCGGGCCTCGGCGCTCGTGCGAGTCGAGTGCAGAGCCACGGCAGTTCTTTTGTAGAGGGAGGAGTTGTGGGTTACGTGCCTGTGTTCTTGATCGTATTGTGGACGGCAACGGCGGTGGCGGATGAAGGGCTCCTGAGCCGGATGGAGTTGGAAGCACAACTCCTGCAGCTTAGCAGGCAGACTGCCGAAGAAGCGCGGCTTGAGATAGCGGACATTGCCAGGGAGACTTCTCTCTGGAAGGAGTACCGGGCTACGCAGGAAGAGTTGAAGACGGCGATGGCGAAGAACAAGTGCCGGGCGCCGCATCCCAAGGCAACCCCGATAGAGCGCCGCTACAAGGAACTGTGTCTTGGTCGCTTCCGGGCAGGACACAGGGCTTCGACCAAAGGCGATGCTGCCGTAAGGGAGCTTCGAGACAAGGCCATGGCTCTCGGTGACGACCTGAAGGCCATTAGCGACAAGTTCGGGTGGAAAATCTATCGAGAAAAGATGGGGCTGCGGCTCCAGGAACTAAAGGTCGAGATGACGGAAGAGCTTCAAGTCCAACTCAAGAGTCTGTACAGGTCCAGCCTACCAAGATCAGCCGGTTCCCCGTGAAAGGGCCCCATGTCGGCCGTGGCACCACCTTCTCCGCGAGCAGGCGAATGAAGTTTTAATGACCTGCTCGTACGGGATTCGGCTGCCGTGGGTCATGTCGAAGTTGAAGCCGGTGAAGCCGTGCGTTCGTGGAACCCCTCCATGTAGTCGACGGCCGACTCGGGCGAGCCGTATGTATATAACGCGGGTGCACAGAAACGCTTCGTAGCCATTCACGAAGGCCTGGGCCACGCTCCACCTCGCACGTCGGCAACGAGTTCGGAGCAACGCAGGACAATATGCGGGGGTACCACCTCACGGCAAAGAACGTCGCGGAACCGAAACCCTGAACGGTGGCGAGCCGCCCGGACATGGCGAGTCCGTCGGCGAGGCGGCCGCTTTCGTCGACGCTGGCGGCGGCTCGGATGCGGCCCGCCACAGAAGAGTCCGGTCGTTCGGCGCCCAGACGCGCCCCGACCGCGACGGAACGGTGGGTCCGGAAGGAGGCATCGAGCCACCGAAGCCACTTGCGCATCGTGGAAACGCAACACCGGGCCGCGCCGGACCGCAAGGTGCGCCAGACGGTTCGCGACGTCAACACGAACCGTGTCGCGGGCCATGATGTTGCGTCTCCAGGCAAGCTCGAAGCTGTCGCCCCTAAGCCTTAAGGCGCGCGAACCACGCCAACCCATAGACTGGTGCACTTCCGATGCAAAGGCAACGCCGAACGTGTCCGCTCCCGGGTCGACATCCGACTCCCCCGAACAAGAGTTCTAATAGATGCTGAACGGAAAGTACCGCGCGTTGATCTCTTCATAGGAGCCGTCGGCCAGGATCGCACGAAGCGCCCTGTTGAGGTGGCGGCGCAACGCATCGTCCTCCTTGCGCACCGCGATGCCGATGCCTTCGTCGAGCCGGTACCCCTCGCCCACGAACTCGAAGGCGGTGCCCTCTGGGCTCCCGAGCCAATTCCGGAAACCGAGCGCGTCGCCGAATACCGCGTCCATGTGGCCCTCGACGAGTCCCCGCAGCAGCGTCTCCTGGTCACGATACAGCCTTACGGCGGCAAGCCTCGCCAGATTCTCTTCCAGCCAGTCCGAGGCAATCGTTGCGCGCATCGCCCCGACGGTCCGTCCCGCCGGCGCTGCCGGATCGAAACCCGAGCCCTTCCGGGCCACGAAGCGCACCTTGCTGCTGTAGTAGCGCTCCGTGAACGCCACCAACCGGCGGCGCTTCCCGGTGATCGACATGCTGGAGACGATGGCATCGAACTTCCCGGCCCGAAGCCCGGGTATCAATCCTTCCCAGTCCTGCGGAACGAAAACACACGCCGCGTCCATCCTCGCGCAAAGGGCCTGGGCGATGTCGATGTCGAATCCCGAGAGATGACCTTCCCCGTCGATGTCGCTGAATGGCGGATAGCCGGGATCGACGCCGATGCGGAGCATCTCCGCAGCGATCGTCGGCGCCGAGCCGAGTACAACAAGTAACAGAACCGCCGCCAGTGTCCTGATCAAGTCACCGAATGTCCTTCGGGCGCCGTCGGCGGTCGCCTCCCGTCCAGGCGGTTCACGCGGGGCAACGGCCTGGGGAGAGCCCATGGGCTCTGGCCGCTTCGACGACATCATCCCCAACACTCCTTCAGGCTCTGGTTCGAGGAGATGGACGGGATTCCCGGAACCGGGCGATTCGTGACCAAGGTCACGCCCGTGTCGTGGAAGTCCGTACCGGGGGACTCCAGGCCGAGCGCGCCGGCCTTCCCGCGGGCAGCCTGCTTCATTGTCACGAAGAACGGATTGTCGTCCGTGTCGGTGATCAGGCCGACTGTCCGCTCGCCGGCCATGCCCGGCGAAGCGAACAGGTCGCACGTCAGCAGCGTTGCCGCAAGCAGGCGGATCATCTCCCGTCGCATGGCTCCGTCCCTGTACATGATCCATCCCTTGCCGGCAAGGCACACCCGGAGCATTGCCTCGCCGCCCGTCCCATGCACGAATACCGTGGACTCCGCCAGCCCTATGACCACCACGTGCCGCGATCCGGCCGTTCGCTCCTCGATCTCGCGGAGCATGGCTCTTTCGTCTGCGGTTATCCGTCAGTTGAACTCACGACGAACGCCGGAACCATCACCGCCACCAAGTTCGGAGACGCCTCGCTGGAGTCGGGCGATAAGTCGCACTCACGGAGGCGCCAGGGTCGGCTCAAACCGGCGACCCCGCTTCCACCCCTACTTGCGCCCCCGACTGGCCCGGGCTCCGGGCGGCCGGTATGGCACCTTCTTCTTGACCGCCTCGTCCACCGTCTCCGGTGTGATCAGCACGGTGGCTCTGATCTCAAGGGCGCCGGCGTTGGCGATGTTCAGCGATACCGCCGTTGCCGTCGCGTCGTCGGGAAGATCGCAGATGATGTAGAGGTCCGTGTCCCCTAACGCATAGTAGAGTCCCTCGACGCTCCCGCCCATCGCCTCGATGGTCTCCGTCAGGGCCTCCCGACGCCGGCTGCCGCCCTCCTTGAGCAGGCCCGCGAGCCCCTTGCCCGTGTATGTCGTGTGAAACATGTACTTGCCCATGAATTCCCTCCCGGTTCGTGTTTGTCGTTCGAAGGTTTCAGGCGGCTACCACGGGTATATCCCAGCGCAGGCCCGGCTCCCCAACAAAAAGCCCATGATTGTCGCAGGCAGTCTCATGGCTATTCCCGATAACGAGACTGCCTGTCAAATGTCAAGCGGTCTACGGAAGCCGGCGCGCGTTCGAGGCATCCTCAAGCCACCGCGCGGGCCCGTCCAGGTCCTCTACCCGGACGAACTCGTCGTATACATGCTGAATGGGAGGGCGCTCCGCGCCGATGTCCCCAGGCAGCCCGACCGAGGTCGGAGGCAGGATCGCCGGATGTCTGAACGGTCGGCGCCGTGCCTCCCCTTCGCATTCGCCCGGAACCGCATCGGGCCGCACTGCATGAAGATGATCGGGTGGTGGCCGTCCTTGTGTGCCATCGTGGCCGAAAGCCCCAGCATGGAACGTACCTTGTACTCTGGCACTCGCCGGCAGGACGCGCCTTGCTTGCAGGCCGAGGTGGCGCGTCTGACGAAGTTGCTGTCCGTGGCCAGCGTCGTGACGAAGAAGCGCGGCACGGCCGCCTCGCTGTGGAGGATCAGGAAGGAGATCTGGCTCCGTCCCCTCAAGGCGGAGCAGGGTCACGGCTCGCGCCCAGCGGGTCCACCGCCTTCGGAACATCCTGTCCGGGGTTCGCCAGGAACGAGCGCCAGGCGTCCCAGTACCGCTCGCCGCTGGCCCGCCACGTGTCGTTGTGCCCTGATCGCCGGATCACGTGAAAGTGCTTGGGCTCGTTGGCCAGCGCGAAGAGCCGCAGGCCGTGATCGATGGGGATGAGTTCATCGGCATCGCCATGAAGGATGAACACGGGCATCCTCACCAGCGGCAGGTAGCGGGCGTTGTCGAACTCCTGGGAAACGAGCCAGCTCACGGGCAGGAACGGAAACAGTTCCTTTCCTATGGCCAGCAGGGTCTCGAAGGGCGATTCAAGAATCAGCCCGCGGGCGGCGGCACCCTCCGACACGATGCGTATCGCCACAGCGGCCCCCAGAGAACGCCCGAACACGAATATCCGCTCCGGAGGAACCCGCTTGGCCAGCCAGGCGTAGGCGGCCCGGGCATCGTCGTACAGTCCCGACTCCCAGGGCTTTCCCTCGCTTCGGCCGAACCCCCTGTAGTCGAACAGGAAGACTCCCGCCCGGAGCTCCCTGTGGATCGCGGCAATGTGGCCAACCCGGTGGGAGAGGTTGCCCGAGTTGCCGTGCGCCCAGAGTAGCACCGGGCGGTCGGGGGCGGGAGGCCTCACGTACCAGCCGTGCAGCCGCACGCCGTCGGCGGCCTGGAAACTCACGTCCTCGAAGGGCGTCCCGTAGTCGGCCGGGGTCACGGTGATCTCACGGACCGGGTGGTAGAGGTAGTGGTTCTCGAGGTGGCCGGTGTAGCTCAGGATCGTCACCAGGACCACCGGGAAGGAATAGAGCAGCACCCGTTCCCATACCGCCCTGCGGAACATTGCGCGCCAGGCTCCGCCGGTGATGTGGCCCCGGAAAATCTCCACCCGCTGAATCACGGCCTTCGCCAAGTGCATGCTACGCGCGAGACCACCCACCGGTCTTGAAGGTAGCTTGTCGTGTAGGGACACTCGCCGGTGACGCCGGCATACCGGCCCGTGCCGCCCACGATCCGCTGAACGCCTCGGCCGCCGCCCCCCGCCGCAACGTCCCCCGCCCGCCGCTCCGACATCAGATACACTTTGTCGCCCGACTCGTCGGTCAGCGTGCACGGCGCTTCGAGATCCAGGCCGGCGTCCGAACTCTTGGCGTAGGCCACGCAGGCGATGCGCAAGCTTCCGCCCTCCGCGAAGAGAGCGCCGCTGCTCTTGATGACAGTCGCCGTCCCCTCCAGCGGGCCCGCGGTGACCGTGCGTCCCGCGTGCTCCAGCGTGGTGTAGTCGTGGACATAGCTCTCCAGGAGTTCGACGCTGCCGCTCTCTTCGGCTCCGGCGGGCTGCCCCGCGCACAGGGCCAACAGGGCCGCAATCGACAGAAAGAATGTGGTGGCCAGCATATGTATGTGTCTCTCCTCTGCCATCCTATACCGATCGACATGCCGGAGGCAATGGCGTCCGGGAGCAATGAGCAAGGTTGGGGCCGATGCATTCATGGGACCCTGAACCTCTCGCCAAGAATCATGCACCACGGGTATCATGCACCACGGGTCCAGCCCATGGCCTTCACCACTTCGATAGCCGCGCCAGTCTCGTGGCGCAAAGCTTCGATGCCGGCCTCGACTCTGGCGACGTCGGCCTTGGTAGCGAGTTTGGCGTTGAGGAGGGCGACATGTTCTCCGGCGAGGGTCTCAGCCTGCTTCTCGGTGAACCGCTTTCTGTCATGTGTTTGACGAAACGGTGCGTGTCAGACTCCTGGTCGGTCAGTGACAGCTGTCCACGTCCGCCTTCCTCCAGCTTGTCCCTGTATCCCTCCAAGGTCGGGCGGCGTTTCTGGAGCGCCGCGGTCTTCGCTTCCAGATACACCACCGCGCCGCCGCCGGCATCGTCTGCGTCCGCCTCGTCCATTTGCCTCAGGTAGCCGTCCATGCGCTCCTCGGCACTCTTCAACTCTCTTTCGAGCTTGGCGCGCGTGAAGTTGCGGTTCACGTTGATCGCCGCCTTGATGCGTGCTGGCGACGGCCAAAAGTTCGCGGCCGTAGAGGTCGAGGTCGCGGCAGCCGCACAAAGTCGCGAAACACCTCCCGGTTGTCGCGCTGCGAGTCCGCGATCGTCTTGAAGTTCGGCTGAAGCCGGCGCAAAAGCCAGATCACTTCAAGATTGCGGTGGGTCTCGGCCTCCAGGCGCCGACTCGAACGGATGCGGTTCAGGTAGCCGTAGAGGTACAGCTTCAGGAGATCAGCGGGGTCGTAGCCCGGCCGCCCCGTCCTGTTGGGCTACACCCGTTCGAAGCAAGCCCGCTCAAGGTCAAGCCCAGCGATATGAGACGAACCGGATTGTCCGCGCCCACCCAGTCGTCTACGGCATCCGGAAGAATCAGCAACTGCGAACGATCATTGCCTGAAATGCATGCCATATCTAATCATGCTAAACTTGCCGTTCGTGGTGTCGAGTTTTCACACGGAGCCTCTTGCAAAACCTCAGCGACGCGAGTGAGCGATTGGGAGGAGGGACCTTATCGGGCTGTGGACGGTAGTATGTCGGTGAGGATCTGGAGGTTTTTGCGGCATGTGGAACGGGCAGGACAGAACAGGGCAAGCAGATTGGCGTTGTAGGGACACTGCTTCATCGCGCCGTCCCAGAGGGGGGCGGGGATGCGAGGTCGTTTGATGGGTAGGGGCAGGTTGGAGGGTTGCGTTCAGAGGGTTAGGCGCATGAGCTGATCGACGGTGAGGGCGAGGACGCCGAACATCAGGTGGCAGAAGACCTTGTGATGGCCCCGCACCCGGACGTGGCGCCCCCCGTAGGAGTCCTTGATTCGACTGTTCACCCGCTCGACGGTGGACCGTTGGTTGTAGCGTACCCTTTCAGGGTCGCGGTGTCCGGCGCAGCGCCGGGCCCGGGCCTCCCTGGCCCGTTCCTTCTTCCAGTCCCTGTCCCTGCGGGTGTTGACGTCGATGATCGGAACATGGCCTGAGAGGTAGCTGTGCCAGCCGATCTCTTCTGCGTCGTAGGCCGCGT
Source organism: Candidatus Binatia bacterium (assembly GCA_022827045.1). The sequence continues at coordinate 8,096 of JAJDTQ010000286.1, read as the reverse complement.
CCATCAGTTCATAGAGGTAGGTCACCCGTTCGGTGCTCAGGGTGGCCAGGGGGATGGCCGCCTGGCTGTCATGCAGGGAGGCCGAGGTCAGCAGGCAGCTTATGGGGACGCCGGATTCTACGGGAGGGTGTCCATGTGCAGCTTGTAGCCCCTCCAGGTCTCGACAAAGCCCTTGGCGTTCTTCTTCGAACCGACCGTTGAGTCTGTCGGCAACTCATCGGATCATGGCGTCGCGGTCCATCCGCAACTGCCGTTGCAGCCGGGTCGGCCGTTTGGCCTCGTCCTTGCACGGGCGTCCGGGCTTGCGTTCCGTGGTCCCTTCCGTCGCCTTCGGCTCGGGCTTCTCACGGGCTTCGATGGCGGTGGAATCGCGCGAGACGTGACCGACGACCGTCTCCTCGAACGCCGTCCTGACCACCGCCTCGTGCATCCGCTCCGGCAGCCTGCTCCGGGCGAAACCCCCGAAGGCCCGTGAAAACGTCGCTTCGCTCGGTATCGCCCCCACCCTCGACCACCCGCACAGCCGGCGCAACACAGGGTCGCATGCGATCCGGTCCATCAGGTCCCGCGTTGTCGGAAAGTCCCAGACTGCCTTGGCGATGAACGCCCGCGCCAGCGCCGCCCGGTCTTCCACCGGTCGCCCGCTCCCGCCGCCGCGCACACCCACGAAGCCCTCCACCCCTACCAGGTCCAGTATGGCTACCAACCACCGGTGCTTCGTGTGCAGTTCGCCCACCTCTGAAGCCAGCTTCGGGAACAGTTCTCCTTGAAATCGCTTCCAGATGTCCGTTAGACTTGATACCAAGGACATGGGGCGTTCCCTTCGTAGCTGTATGTTCGAGGCCCTGCTAACCACAACATACCAGGGAACGACCCCTCCCTCACACGTTCACCCGCACAAAACCCCCTCACTCATGGGGTTTTGCAAGAGGCTCACACGGTCTGAGTTGCCACTGACAAGGGGTCATGATTCGATAAACCGAGTCATGTCATCCGGCGCGATCTTTGGACGCCGCCGCCCGCATCCATGTCGCGGGGAGTAGAACCGCGATGACACCGGGCAAGCCCACCGCCAAATGGCGCGTAATCGGATCAAGGAACGCTTGCCGTCGCGATTCGAACTTCACACGTGCCGTCCTGTCCAGAGAGTTTTGGCGGCGGATCGGCTGCCTCAAGCCCGACGGCTGCCTCAAGGGAATGATGGCACGGGTCGCCATGCTCCGCTTCTCGACCGACGCCTGCCCATCGACCGGGCCGATCGCTACCGCACCGCCCTCCGGACAAGGCATTGCCCTGCACGTGATCCGATGATAAACATGACTAGGCTTGACTCGCTGGGTTTCCGGCTTGGCGAAACATCTTGCGATGTGGGGAGTATCCTTTCACATGAGTGGTTCCTTGGGAATTCGTTTCGCGGTGGCCGTTGTCGCCCTCGTCTTGCTGCCGGTGCTTGCCTTGACCGGGCGTAGCGCCTACCTGTTGTGGACGGAAGCCGGCGACGCGAGCCGGCGGTCTGTAGCGCTGGCGGTGCGGGGCGACGCGCTGAAGCTCACGGAGACGGCCTCAGCTCTGGCGGAATCGATGGATCGTTTCCTGATCGACCGCATCGGCGAGGCGCAGGCGTGGGCGTCGTCCAGGGTGGTGGCGTCGGCGGTACACCGGGTGCGCCAAGAGCACGTCAAACAGGGGCTGGACGACCTGTCGATCGTTCAACTCGAGGAGAGGTTTCGGGTGGACAAGACCCTGGGTCTCGCACGCGGGGCCGAGGCCTACCTGCGCGAGCAGGTCAGGATGTCTCCCCATTTCGCGGAGGTCTTCTTCACGGATCGGCAGGGGTACAACGTGGCGCTGACCAACCCGACCTCGGATTTCGTGCAGTCCGACGAGGAATGGTGGCAGCGGGCGTGGTCGTCCGGATTCTCCATCGGTGAGGTCCAGTTCGACGAGTCGGCCGACGTGTGGTCGGTGGATCTGTCGGTGCGCATACAGGACCCGCGAACCGACACGCCCATCGGCGTGATGAAGGCGGTGCTGTCCATACGCTTTGTTCAGTTGTTCGCCGATCGCTTGGCGGAGCGTCTTTCGGCCCCGGGCCAACTGCTGCATCCCCAGGTGGCGGCCACCGCCGGAACGGCGGGCGGTACGCAAGTCGTGGTCGGGACCGGCGATGGTCGGTTGGTGGCGGAGACGCGTTCCGGACATGCCCGCGGCAGGATCATGCGGCCGGAGATCAACCTGCTTGCGGGTGAGTCGGTGGGTCACCTGAACCCTGCCTACAAGGGCAGGCGTTCAGGCGCGTTCATCGCGGAGGGGCCGGAGGCTTCACAGTCATCCAGCTACCTGGTGGCTTTCGCGCGTTCGGGGGGCCCGGACGTATATTCGGGAACGGTACGGGATTTTCCCGGTTTCGATTGGATAGTGATCGTGGAGGCGGCCAACCTGAGCGGCCTCAAGGCACTGCCCGGGGTCGCGGAGGTTCAGGGTCTGCCGGGGAGGGCGGTGTCCGGTGCGCTGTGGACTGCGGCCGTCATGAGCGTGTGGCTGATGGCGGCGTCGGTCCTGCTGTGCAGGCTGTTCGGCCAATGGGTGCTAGTGCCGGCACGTATGCTCACCGATCGCGTCCGGGGTATGGAGGAGGGCCAGATCAGCCATGAGATCGGCCTGTCGTCCGAGGGTGAACTGGCCGACCTCGCCAAGGCCCTCGACCGGATCCGCCAAATGATCGCCAAGATGGTCGACCGGCGGCAGCGCGCGGCCAGCGGGTCGACGCAGCCCCCCGAGCGTGATGGGACCCGCCGGAGCGGAGCGGCTCGTCCCTGAGCAGACTCTCGGGACCACGACCGTTGACGAGAGCTCGCCTGGAGGCCCGCTTCGCGGTGGCGACGGCCGCGCTCGCAATCGTGTCGCTGCTGGTAGTATCGGCATGTCTGGTACTTCGGTGGAATTGGCCCGAAACCGCTGACGAAGTGCGTCGGTTCGTTGTACGAACCGGGAAGGCGGTCCTGCAGGTCACGGGGCTTTCTGGGCTCGGTGAAGTGTTCGATGATGGCAGGACCGAACCCCCGATACACGATCAATTTGATGAAATCGGGACCGGTGTCAGGGTAGAGAAGCCCAACAGGGTCGAGAAGTCCGTTCAAGTATTCCACGGCTCTGTGACGCTTTCAGGAACGCCTCGGGTGATCGATGGAGACACCCTCAAGGTGAACGGGGCGCGTGTTCGCCTCCACGGCATCGATGCGCCGGAGAGTGTCCAGACGTGCATCGCCGATGGAAGGCGCTGGCGTTGCGGGCAGCGGGCGGCTTCGGCACTCGCCCAACGGATCTCGGGCGGATCGGTCTCCTGCAAGGAAAGGGCTCGGGACGCCTACGGGCGCATGGTGGCAATGTGCCGGGCGGGCGGCAAGGACCTTAACGCCTGGCTGGTATCGGAGGGATGGGCGCTCGCATACAGGTCGTATTCTCTTGACTATGTGGACGAGGAGGCTTCGGCAAGAATAGCGCGGCGGGGCGTTTGGCGCGGCCGGTTCGTGGAGCCCTGGGATTGGCGTGCGGGAGTCCGCCTGGACTCCACCCGGGCGCCCGTTCAGCAGCACAGGGGTCGAACTGCCCGCCCGGAAGCCGGCCGATGCCGCATCAAGGGGAACATCAGCCGCAAGGGCGCGCGCATCTATCACGTGCCGGGCGGCCGATATTACGAGAGCACGCGTATCAGCCCCTCCAAGGGGGAGCGCTGGTTCTGCACGGAGGCCGAAGCCCGAGCGGCGGGTTGGCGGCGGTCACGGCGGTGACGGGGTCGGAACTCTGGTGATGCAAATGGCCGAAAAGGAAGCGCCCAGAGCGCGGCCTCAGCGTTCCCGCCGGAATCTTGGTACCCGTGGATCGACATGACAACGCTCATCGTCGTCGGTACTCTCACCATCCTGTTTGTCATCGCCTGCGTCGCCATTGTGTTCCTCATGGGCTCACACGAATACGGCAAGACGCGGGATATCGGCCGCAGCGTTCGTCGGGAGGTCGAAGTGGACAGGGACAGGCTCAAGCCGGACAAGGAGGATGGACGATCATGAACAACGAACCGCTCCACTGGATGGATTCGGCATGAACGAGATGCTGACGGGGCAACTGCGGGAAGTGGCCGAGACCTGGTGGTGGGTGATTCCGGCGGTTCTCGCCCTTGGGATGCTGCGGGGCAGGCGGCGGACTCGCTGGAAACGACGGACTCGCTGGCGGGGGGGGGGGGCCGGAACCGTAACAGGCCGACGCTCCCGGGTTTGGGCCATGCGGGCCTTGGCGACCCGAAGCAACAGATGGAGTACGTCTCCAGAGTCGAGTTCGAGCCCCGCCGCCTTCTCAACAGGTCGGAATACGGGATTCTCCGGATCCTTGAGAAAGTCGTGCGGGAAACCGGCGGCGGCCGTCGCGTGATGGCCCAGACCAGCCTCGGGGAAGTCATCGGGACACGGTCTGCGTCCGGTACGGAAGAGGCCCGCGACCTTGCGTTCCGCTCGATCAACAGCAAGCGTCTGGATTTCCTGGTCATCGATCGTTCCGGCATGCCGGTCCTGGCGGTGGAGTACCAGGGGCACGGCCACCACCAGAACAACGCCTTCATGCGCGATGCGGTGAAACGGGAAGCGGTGAGGAAGGCGGGGATCAGGCTCGTTGAGATCCCCGCGGAGTACGACGAAGCGGTTCTGGAGAACCAGCTTCGCTCGGAATTGCGGCCGGGTTCGGAGTAATCGGTTATGGACACGCCTGCTCATGGACCCGGCGGGCATGACGCTATGGGTGCGGCGTGTACCACCCCGCAAGCCCTTCCTGAAGCCGGGCGCCGAGTTCCTCGGCGGTCGAAGCGCCCGTGATCGCGGCGACCGAAGCATCCCAGCTCGCACATTCCAGATTCGGCGCGCCCCGTGACAGGAGATGGGAAGCGAAACGCATGGTCGAACGGCAGCGGCCGCGCCACGACAGGAACGCCCGGGCCAGAGGGTCGTCGATCTCCACCGCATGAGCGGAAAGCGGGAAAAAGCCGGGCAGCGCCGTGACATGGAGCCGGGCGAACCCGGCCGAAGCGACCCACTCCAGAAAGGCGCGGGCGGCCGCCTTGTTACGGCTGCCGGCGTTCAGGCCGATGCCCATGTCGGCGTGGTCCGAGATGTAGCACGGGTCGCCAGCATTCCGCACGGGCGGCGGGAAGGCGCCCACCGCGAAACCGGCGCGCGCGCCCAGACCGGCGATCTCCCAGCTGCCGGCCGGGTAGACGGCCGCGCGGCCACCCGCGAACAGCGCCTGGCTGTCCCTGTAGGACCGCCTCCCGTATCCTTCTCCCAGATAACGGCGCCACCTGGCCAGCGTCCGGTAGGGCGCGATCCACGGCTCGTCGGTCAGCTTCTGCCGACCTGCAATCAGCGCCCGGCGGCCTTCCTCGCCCTTCCAGTAGGCCGGGCCGATGTTGTTGTATCCCATGGTGGCGGCTTCCCACCGGTCACGGACCCCAAGAGCCAACGGTATCCAGGCGCCGTGGTCCCGTATCGCTTCGAGGGTTGCGAAGAACTCCGCTTCCGTTTCGGGCGGATCAAGACCGAGGGCGCGGAACGCCTCCCGGTTGTAGAGGAACCCGTGAATCACGGCCGCCACCGGCACACAGAAGGTCGCGGACCCGTCATCGGTCTGCCAGGCCGATTTCGCGGCGCGCGGGAAATGGGCCATTCCCGCCAGTCCGTCGAGACCGTCGAGGTGTCCGGCCTTGTAGAGCGCCAGGGAGGCGTCGAACGGGCGGCAGGCGATCAGGTCCCCGGCCGTGCCCGTCGCAAGCCGGGCGCTCAGGGCCGCATCGTAGTCCGTCGGTTCGGACGGCCGGAACCGCACACGGATGCCAGGATGGGCGGCCTCGAAGGCCGGAAGGATTCTTTCCCGCCAGACGGCCCGGTCGTCATCCCGCCAGCTTTCGAGGACCAGCACCGTCTCGCCAAAGGCGCCGCCGGCGATCATGGGGATTAGCAGCAGAACGGCGAGTCTCAGAAGTTTCACGTCGATGCACCCTCCCAAGTGAGACTAGCGCAACAACGAACTGGCCCGCCAGTCACCTGTCAACCGGGAGGATCAAAGATGCAACATTCACCCGATGCGCACCTGGTCGGGAGCATTTGACCTGCGCCCCATTTCGTCCTCCTTTGGTTTCTTGGTTTTCGCCAACCATTGCAAACCCGCCCGGAATCGGCTGAAATCAAACCATTTTCCTACGGTTCTTCAGGAGTCACCCATGAGTTGCGCACAGCGAATCCGGCGGTCGGTCATGCCCATGCTTTTGATCGCCACCCTGCTTGCGCCGGCGGGCACGGCCTGGGCCGTCGATCCGGTGTTCTCCACCTTTTTCGGCGGCGCCATCCGGGGATACGACCCGGTGGTCTACCACACCGAGGGCAAGCTGGTGTCGGGCAAGCGGGCGCACCGGGTGGAGTGGAAGGGGACCACCTGGTCCTTCGCCAGCGCGGAGAGCAAGGCCCTGTTCGAAGGCGATCCCGAGAAGTACGCGCCCCGGTACGGCGGCTACTGCGCGTGGGCGGTGAGCAACGGCGGCACCGCGTCCATCGATCCGGACGCCTGGACCATCGTGGACGGCAAGCTCTACCTCAACTACAGCCTGGGAGTGCGGGAGCAGTGGTCCCAGGACATCCCCGGCAACATCGCCAAGGCCGACGTCAACTGGCCCAAGCTCCTGGCGGGCGACTAGTGTCGCGTCCCGTAGATTCCAGGCACAGATTGCGCAGGATTTCTTGTGGTCGGCAAGGCGCGCTGACCTGTAAGGGCGACCTGCAGTCGCCCTCCAGCCGGAACTCGGCGTTCGACCGGCCTGCTTTCTCCAGCCGGCGCCTGGCGAGGGAATCCCGGACGGCGGCGGCGATCAACAGCCTCCGCCTACATCGGGTAGACCGTTCCGTTTCCGTGGAGGTGCCAGTACTGGAAACCCCGGCCGGTATGGCGGGCGAGCAGGTAGAAGTCGTCGGGGGCCGTCTCCAGGCACTCCATCATCATGCCGACCAGCCATTCCGCCACCGCCGGATCGTCTTCCTCCCTGCCGTCCTCCCATATCATGCAGCGGACGCGAGCCCGTCCAACCAGAAGTTTCTGGAAGCCGTCCCTTATCCGCCCCAGCTCCCTGCCTCCGCCCGCCCACTCACACTCCAGGATCAGAACAGCCTCGTTCAGGCAGTCAAGCCCGGGGGCTGCATGAGACTCCCCCGGCAGATACGCTTCCCCGTACCTGAGCCAGCAAACGTCGTACAGCCACTCCCCGCCGTCGGCGGTTTCGATGCCCGAAGCGCAGACGTAGAGCGGCGGCTGTTGCGACGATCCGGCAAGGCACAGTTGCGTCTTGATCTCTTTTGTCCACTCCCCAGCGCCAGCGCCCTGTCTATGCAGGGCGGCGAACGTTTCGTTCAGGGAATGGCGCACGATTTCAGATACGGTCTCGCGGTCCACGCGGCGCTCCTTCGATGCAGCGTGCTGTGGGATGCGGTCCAGCACGGATTCCTGAGAGTGGCAAGCCTCAGGGCCGCCTTTGCGGTATACGGCCCTGTGGCCTCATAGGCATCCATCCCTTCCCGGTTTGTCGTCACGAACCCTTCAAGCGACGAAACTTCACCCAACCCTTTGGAGTCTTCACCAACATCGGCAGGACTGGCCGGGTGAGTGTCGCTGCCCGTGTCGCTCCGGCCGGACACTGGCGCGAAGATGACGGTCAGGGCGACCGCTGCCGGGACGATCAGGAAGCCCCGGCGAGGCGCGGGATTCCTCCGCGGGTTCACCGCTCGCCGCGGAACGGCTTGAGAGCCCGTTCGATAAGTTTCAGGATCGGATCGGCGTCCGCCTCCCCGGGTTTCTTCGGAGTCTCCGTTCCGCCCTCCCCGGTCTCCTTTCCGCGTGCGCTGGAATCCCTCCCCGAGATCGCGTCCAGGAGCCCTTGCACCCCGTTGCGCACGCTTATTCCCAGCAGGGTCCGGAGGGGGATGGGTTCGAGCCGCGGCCGCAGCTTCAGGGCCGGGATGGTTCCCCGGAGCGTGAAGGGAACCTCGATCTCGCCCTTGTCGTTG
>JAJDTQ010000077.1 GCA_022827045.1 Candidatus Binatia bacterium | reverse complement strand
TCCCCCTCCACCAGCGTGAACGCGCCGCTGCCCTTCACCACGAAACGGATGGCCGCCATGTTGTGGCGGTGCGGCCGCGCGATCTCGCCGGGGTTCACCACCGAGAAGGTGAAGAGCAGCGTCCGGGAAGTGGCGCGGGTGGGGTTCTGCGGGTTCACCAGCCGTATGGCCCGGCGCTCCGCCAGCTCCAGCCCCACGGACTCCCTGGCGTCCATGAGGCAGGGGTAGACCTCCCGCCACTTCCACAGGTACGGCGCCTCGTCCTGGTGCTCGGGCGTGCGCGTGTTCCAGAAGCCCGAGAGGTCGTGCTCGGCCAGTGAGTCGTTGAGGTCTTTCAGGTCCATCTTCATGGCCAAGTGCCTCCGGGATCTTGCCGTTCGTCCACGGCGTAGTCCAGTGAAGTCACCGTTCGTCCTGAGCGTAGCGAGGTCTGCCGAGCGAAGTCGAAGGACGCCGTCTCCAAACGCAAACCGCGGCTACGACAACCGGGCCATGGCCGCGGCCATGCCGCCGAAGTACGCCCGGTGAATGTCCATGGACTCCCTGGCGGTGCTCAGCACTCCTTCCTCCGCGCCCTCCGGCACCAACCGCTCGAAGATGTCCAGAAACATCTCGGAGTGCTTCTCGTCCGCGGCCCGATGGGCGGTGAAGTTGGGCATCTGCTCGTCGGCGAACTTGAGGTCCCGGCTCCAGCTCTCGTACAGCCGGCCGCAGTTGCCTCCGCCCAAGTCTCCCAGCAGACGGTCGTCATTGGTCCACTCGGCGATGGTGGAGGCGGCCAGCGCCTCCTGCCACGGCTTGTTCCGGGCGATCCACCACCAGCCGTAGATGGCCGCCCGGGTGGTGGGCAGCGGCTCGGCGTCCAGCACCTCCTGCTCGCTGAGCCCCACTTCCCTGCCCTGCCGGAAGATCAGGTCCAGGTGTCCCCGGTCGGAATAATCGTCCTCCACCAGTTCCTCGTACTCGTGGGACATGATGCGCTGTTTCACCAGGTGCACGGGACAGTTGGCCGCAATCTGCGGCCAGTAGTGCCGCCGCTGGCGCACGTAAATGCCGAGCTGCGACAGGTAGAGCCGCGCGCGCTCCATGGTAACGGGGGTTTCGTAGAACTGCCCCAGCTCCGGGGAGCGGAAATAATCCCTGACGATCTCGCCGAGCTCGTTGCGCCATTCCTTCGCGTCCATGACTCTCCTCCTTGCGTCTGTCCGTGATCTGCGATGGTTCGGGTAAACCGGCTCAGTCCCGCGCCGCCGCCAGCGCGTTCTTGAGCCTTGTGGCCTGCTCGCTGCTCAGGTCCTTGGTGGGCCAGCGCGGGAAATCCACCACCGGGAGGTCCCGCAGCTTGAGCGACTCGCGCAGCACTGAGCGGCCCGCCGCCCGCTGCAGGTCGCCGATGACGGCGGTGAACTCGATCACCCGCCGCTGAAGCTCCACCGCCTCCTCCAGCTTGCCCGTGGTGGTGGCGTCCCAAAGGTTCACCAGCAGCTCGGGGATGGCCACCGTCAACGGATGAATCGATCCTGCAAGGCCCCACAACGCCCCCGGCATGATCAGCGTGGCGGAGCCGGAGAAGACCGAGCATGTCGCGGGCAGCGCGCGCACGAAGGCAAGCTGCTGCTCCAGCGGGATGAACGACATCTTGATGCCGCAGGCCTCCGGCACCTCCTCGCACAGCTGCTTGGTCCACGGCGCGGTCATGCGATAGCCGCTGTTCACCGCGTTGTTGTAGATGAACATGGGGTACTGGATGGCCTCGTACACCTTGGCGTAGTGCGCCAGCACCTCGTCGTCCAGGTGGTCGAAGTAGTACGGCGGCACCACGCCCACCACGTCGGCGCCCTGGTCCCTGGCGTCCTTCGAGAGATCGATGGTGGTTGGAGTGTCCGCGGTGCCCGCGTGGATCACCACCGGGATGCGTCCGGCCACCCGGTCGATGACGATCTTGGCCGTCCGCTTGCGCTCGTCCGGCGTCAACGCCGGCCCCTGGCCGAAGGTGCCGAGCACGAACAGGCCGTGCACGCCGGCTTCCACGTAGAAGTCCGTCAGCGCCAGCACCGCGTCCTCGTCCACCGCACCGGTGTCGGTAAAGGGCGTGGGCAGCGGGATGTACATTCCTTTCAAACGTTCCACGATGTCACTCCTTTATCGGGGATGACGGCGACAGCCCGGCCGTCACTTGCCAGCCACCACTCCCAGGACCTTGGCCTTCTCGTCCGCCGGCATTCCCAGAAACTCCCGCACATAGGACTGCAGGTCGGTGCCCTTGATGGGGCTGATCTTAAGGCGCCCCTTCTTCGCGTCCGCCAGGAACTTCGGGTCGGTCATGGTCTTCTCGAACGCGTTGCGGATCTCCGCCACCCGCTCTTTCGACACTTTCGGCCCAACCAGGAACGACCGGGCGTATTGGTAGGGCACGGTCGTCGTGAGGCGAACCAGCCGCCTTTGCTCGTCGGTCTTGGCGAGCTGCGCGATGGACGGTATGCCGCCCAACTCCTTGATGGGCTCCGGGCTCACCTGTATGAGAACCTTGTACTCGCCGCTCTGAAGCTTGTCGTAGCTCGTGGCGTTCAACGAGGCCCAGCCGTTGAACATGCCGTCGAGCTCGTCCGAGTCCATGGCCAGCCGGATTCGCGAGGTGCCCTTGTATCCCGTCACCAAGCGAATCTTCGCGCCGAGCACGTCCCGCAAAAGAATCGCCGCCACATCGTTGGGCGACCCCACGCTGATGCCGCCGAGCGCCACCTCCTTCGCCTTGGGACCCAGCACGTCGTCCAGGCTCGTAATGCCGGAGTTCCTCGTCACTACCAGCACGGTGGCTTCGGCGTAAGGCGCGCCGATGTACTGAAATTGCCGGGCATCGAACCGGACCTGCTTCATGCCCGTCAACTGCTTGATCACCGACGAGCCGCCGATGTGCAGTATCTCGGTGCCGTCCTGGCGCGAGGAATGGTAGATGTAGTTTCCCGCCCGAAGACCGCCCGCGCCGGGGCGGTTCTCCACGATCATCCGCGGTTCTCCGGGCAGATGCCTGTACAGATGGCGGGCGATGTAGCGCGCGTATGTGTCGTAGCCGCCCCCGGGGGAAGATGAGACCACGATACGGACCGTCTTGCCCTCGTAGAAGCCGGCGGCGCCGGCAGCGCTCCATGCCGCGAGCGTGACGATAAGGGCTGCAAGACCGGATGCCAGCGAGAAACGCCTTTTCATCGTCGGACCCCCCCTCCCGTTCAGGTGTAAAGCCACTAGACGGGTAATAGGGGAATGGCGAATGACTGTCAACGGAAGGGCGCGGCTAGTGTCGTGTCCCGTAAATTCCTGCGATAAGTTGCGCAGGAATTTTTGTCGTCGGCAAGGCGCGATGACGAGCAGTGGCGGGCACCACGCGAGGAAGAGCAACGCGGCCGACGGCGAAAAGGACCAGCAAATTATCGCAGGAATTTACGGGACACGACACTAA
>JAJDTQ010000054.1 GCA_022827045.1 Candidatus Binatia bacterium | reverse complement strand
GGTTCCTTCGGGCAGGTGCGCCTGGGTCTTGCGGTCCTTGCGGGCGCGCATGAAGTCACGGGCGTCGATGGCGGCGGAGGTGAGCTTGCCGGTCTGGCTGGTGTGCGATCCGCTGCGGGGCCGCCAGGTCTGTCCGGTCGCGTTCAGGTAGTCCTCGGCTACGGCGTCGCGCATCTTCTCGAAGGCGTCGCGGCGAGCGGAGAGGTTCTGCACCCGGTCGGTGATGAGTTCGAGCTCGCGGGACTTGATCTCGGAGCCGTCCTGCTCATGCTGAAGGTCGCGGAGGCCGGGGATGAGGCGGTCGGCTGAGCGGTCGAGGCGCTGTGTCTGGGCGTCGATTTCCTCGATTGGCGACTTCGACGCCGTGCCAGAGGATCCGGATGACTTAGGTTAACCCGCCGATTTATATGAACTAATCCTGACTATTGACGAGCGAGAGACAGCCCTGGAAGATCTCGGCAAACTCGTCGATTCAACACTATTTCAACCCCGATGCCGGGATTCATAACTTTTTCATAACCGGCCGGGTAGGAGGGGTCGTTACCGAGCCCCTCCCCCCACAGAGCCGAGCGTGCGCGACTGACGCACTCGGTTCCTCACCTGACAGGTTCGCTCAATGCACGTCGCCATGAGCGTGTGATCGTGACGTACGGCAGAGGATATCTCTTGAGGAGTGCATTCATCCGGTCCCAGTTCATGCGCCGGAGGCGGCTGCGGCGTGAGAGCCACTTCCGCCAGATGCGGGCGACCTGGTAGCGGAACCACTCCAGACGTTTGCCGTTCCCCGTCAGACCATAGTATGCGCAGTGGCCCCGTATCAGCCGGGCAAGGTGGTCCTGCTGGACCTTGACCGGCAGGTGCCGGTATCTCTTGCACCACTGGTGCACCGACTTCAGTGCACGGGCGAAACGGCCTTTCGCCGTGATCTGGCGAACGACGTCCTTGCCCTGCATCGACCGCCCCCATACGTGGGTGAAGCCGAGGAAGTCGAACGTCGTGGCCGACGCCATCCAGTGACGCCCGTAGGGGCGTCTCCGGCGGAAGTCCACATAGCGCGTCTTGGTCTCATGGAGCGTGAGCCCGTATCGACCGAGACGTTTGCCCAGCACGTCAAGCAGCCGCTTGCCGCTGTGGCGGTCTTCGAGGGCGATGACAAAGTCATCGGCAAATCTCACCAGTTGGCACTGTCCGTTCAGGCGCGGCTTCGCCACTTTCTCGAACCACACGTCCAGCACATGGTGCAGGAAGATGTTGGAAAGCAGCGGTGAGGTGACGCCCTGAACGCAAAAGGTAACCTTCGCCTTCGGGGCGGTCCGTGGCGGATTTCGAGGGGTCTGGACCGCTTCCTGGCGAGCCCGAGATCGGGATTGAATGGCGGATCGTGATTTTGTCTTCGCTGACCAACACCTCCTTCACGAGGAGCCGTACGATGCGTTGACGTTCCGCGATGTCGAGGGTTTCGGCGGACGAGCGCAGCCTCTCCAGAAAGTCGGTCAGGGTCTCGGCGAGCCGCAGGTAGGTCTCGCGCTCCTTGGCCTGATCGACCGCGGATTGCAGTTCGCGATGCAGCGCCTGCTCCTGACGGCGAAGCTCAGGCGTTCTGTCACGCAGCTCGTCGATGGTGATCAACTCCTCCTGATAGGCATTGACCAGGCGGTCGATGCTCTTGCGGACCCTGATCAGCCGGTGCCGCAGGTCGGCCTCGCGCTGCTGGTTGGGGTCGGAGGCACGGGCCGCCTCCAGTCGCCGGTCGATTTCCGCGCTGATCAGTGCAGGGTTCTCCAGCAGGCGGACCACCTCGGTCCAGACGACGTCATCAAGCAGTTCCTGGCGCACCGGACGGCTGTCGCACAGCGGCCCGTTGAGGTGGCGCCACGAATCGGATCCCAGGCAGCGGTAATAGGAGATCTTGCGGGCGCTCGTCTGGGCCGAGGTGCGATACCACGCGTAGCCGCATTTGCCGCAGGAGACCAGTCCCTGGACCACGCTGAGTGTCTTGGTGCGCCGCGGCGAGTGGATCTTGTTTCTCTCCAGCCGCTCTTCGGCCAGGGCGAAGGTCTCCTCGCTGACGATCGCCGGCACCGGGATCTCGATCCACTCCTCACGCGGTTTCTCGTGACTGCCGGTAGTGGCGCTGGCGAAGCCTCCGCTCAGGCGTACAGGACGTGTCACACTTTTCGCGGCATCTGGCGGGTCTTGCCGAAACAGGCCGTCCCCTTGTAGGCGGGGTTGCGCAGAATCGCCCACACGGTCGAGCGTTCCCAGCGCGAACGCCCCGTGGCCGTAGGGACCTCGCGCTCCTTGAGATTGCGCGTGATCGCGCCGATGCTCATGTGGTCGCAAGTGTAGCAGCGGTAGACCTCGCGAACCACCGAAGCCTGCGGTTCGATGATTTCGTAGAACGCATCGCTGTCCGGGGTCTTCTTGTGGTAGCGGTAGCCATAGGGCGCGCCGCTGAGGACGGCGACTTCGCCGCGGCGCGCCCGGTGACGCTTGCCGCGCCGGGAACGCTCCAGAATCTGCGCGCGTTCATATTCCGCGATCATGCCCTGGAACTGGACGAGGAGGTGGTCCTCGGGGGTTTCCATCGACGGAGCGTTCACGAACACGGTCTCGACGCCTTGGCGGGCCAGCTCCTCGATGATCACAACCTGATAGGCATAGCGCCGGCTCAAGCGGTCCGGGGCATGCGCCACCACCGTGTCGATGCGCCCTTCCGCGGCGAGGTCCCTGACCCGCTCGAGTCCCGGGCGTTCGAGAACGGCGCCGCTGTAGCCGTCGTCCTCGATGATCATGTCGGGCGCGACGCGGTACCCGTGACACTCGGCGTAGGCGACCAGGGCTTCGGTCTGGCTGGCGATCGTGCGGCTATCTCTCTGCTGCTCGCCCGAAACCCGCGCGTACAGGGCTGCGATCCTCATGTTCGTCTCCTATGTCGTGCGCCCGGGCCGGGATCTTGTGAGCCTGATCCGGCACCAGGATCGCGTAGACGTTCTGGAGCTTGGCGTCGAGCAGACGATCGAAGGCATAAGCGAGTTGAACGGAGGGCCGGGAGCCCGCGCGACGTTCAGCCATACCCACCCGCATGCGAGAAGAAGCGCCTCAGAGCCCGGGTGACGATCTCCGCGATGGAGCGGCCGCTGGTCCTGGCATGCGCCCGCAACGTCGCCGCCACCGTGCCCGGAATCTTGATAGTGATGGGGGTCAGCGCTTCGCCCGGCTCGGACGGCTGGCTCATGGCGCGCGCGTCCTGGATGTAACGATACGACTGGCGCTGAGACAGCCCGAAGCGTTGCGACAGGCGCAACACGGCTTCGCTCGCGGAGACGCCTTGGGCGAGGAGTGTGTAGGCGGCGTTGAGCCGCTCGACCTTTTGGACTCGTGTCGACCGAACCATTTGTCATAAGAGTATTACCCTTTGCGGCGTAAATCAACCAAGAGACGGTCCCGCCATTGCACAATCTCACGTTCAAAGCGGAAGTTACCTTTTGCGTTCAGGGCGTCAGCACCCCGCCTTGAGGAGTGCCAGCAACCGGTTTGTGCACGGTGCCCTCTTCGAGCACCCCTGCCTTCAGCCATTTGTCGATCATGCGCCTTACGACGCCGTCCTTGATCCGCAGGTCGAGGAAGGTCCTCAGGTGGCCGTGCGGGATCGAGTCGAAGTACGATCTCAGATCCGCGTCGATCACCCACCGTTGGCGTTGCCCGATGATGCCGTTCCGCAGTGCGTTCAGGGCATCGTGAGCCGACCGCCCGGGCCGGAAGCCGTACGAGCACGGCAGAAAGTCCGCGTCGTAGACCGGCTCCAGCAGCATCAGGATTGCCCGTTGCGCCACCTTGTCTTCCAGCGTCGGTATGCCCAGAGGCCGCTTCGTGCCGTCCGCCTTGGGGATGTAGCGCCGCCGCACCGGCGGCGCAAAGTAACGGCCCGACTTGATCCGGTCCAGCAGGCCGTCAAGGTTGGCCTCAAGGTCCTTCTCGTAGTCCGCAGCCGTCACGCCGTCGATGCCCGTCGCCCCATCCTTGCGCGTCCGCCGGTAGGCTTCGCGCATCCATGCGCTGTCGATCAGGTGATGCAGGGACGTAAACACCCGCTCCGGATGCTCCCTCGCCTGTTCGGCTATCCACTGCTGTTTCGTGTACGTGTTGGTGGAACTCAGAGTTTCCTCCAGCGTTTCCCATCAGTGGGTCTGTACAGATGACGCCCCGCTTCCCTCCAGCGGGTCCCGTTGGCCACGGTTCCCCGCCTTCCTCGGTACTATCAGGGCGCTACGACTTCCTGCCCCCGCATGTCCTTCGGCTCATTGTTTTCGCCAGCCGGCTCCGCGGGCTGTTGCCTGCCGAGGTTCGTGTCCGCCCGAGGGCGCTCCCGCCGCCGCGCAGGCGCCGGCGACGGACCGGGGTCTGGATTTCATGCTGGCAATCCCTCTCCAGCTTCCTTGCCCACGGGCAGGAGCAGGACCTCCCAGGTTCCCTGGCGATCCATCCCGTGACTCTGCGCCGGTCCACGACCCCGGACGACCCGTTGCGCCTCGCCTGTAACGGCGCTTCCGGTGCTGCCCCCACAGGATTAACAATGAAGGCGTCGTCAGTTCACCGATTTCGGGGCTTCCTCCGCCGCTTCGTCACCTGCTGTCTACGCTTCACGACGCGCGTTGCCGCACGCCGTGAAGCGTAGACAGCAGGTGACGAAGCGCTACTGGGGGGAGGGGCTCGGTAACGACCCCTGTAACGACCCCTCCCTCCTACCCGGCGACCCCTTCCTCCTACCCGGCCGCCTCATACCTCATACTCATAACCCGGTGCAACCGTGCCGTTTCACGGCGCGGAATCGCGAGCCTCAATGCCTTGTGGAAGACGGGCGGGTTAGAGAAGTTTGACGAGGGCGACGATCAGGCCGCCCTGGGCGATCAGCGCGCCGAAGAGCCATTTCACAAGCCCGGCCTTCACCGCCTCGATGGCTGCCTTGGTTTCGTGCCGCAAGGTTTCGATGCTGGCCCTCGTTTCCTGTCTCAGGGCATCAATGTCGGCCTTGACGGCGGCGATATCGGCCTTGGTGGCGAGGTTGGCGTTGAGGAGGGCGACATGTTCTTCGGCGAGGGTCTCGGCCTGCTTCTCTGTGAAGCCGCATTCGGTTAGGCGCTTGACGAAGCGATGGCTGTCGAAGGCGATGGCCTCGATCATCGTCAGATCATAGCAACCTCACCGGCGCGGGACAAGGACAATCGGACAATCGGTACTGTGTCGTTTGAAAGTTCGCAGGCGGGAGCCAAGGGGGAGGCGCCCAACTCCCGGCAACCAAGGAAGGAGGCTCGCCATGGAAAGCCATCAAAGACCGCGTGTCTTCTTGTGGGACCATGACAAAGCAGCAGATAACCGACTGCCCGCCAGAGTCTTCCCCGAATAATCTGCTTCCCGTTTTGTCCGTTGCTAGAACTCCGTCAACCGAGGACATCCGTCACCGTCCAGATCCGCCCCGTCAGACGAATATTCATCTCGCGAACCGAAGATACTCCCGAAGCCCCTTCTCAAAGACTCGCTCTCCAACAAGCCTGCCCAGTTTCCGATAGCTTTCCCACTGTGCCTCATCGAAAAACTGATCCGCAGTGGTCTGTTGAGGGAAATCGGGGTTCTCCGCGTGGTATTGAAGGATATCGACCGGCTCGTCGCCGAGAACCGTCGGCTTCACGTACACCAACAGCGAATCCGGGGTGCCGTCACCGTAACGGACACGCGCAAGCGCGGCGTGTGCGAGTGATCGACGCTGATGGGTGCCTCGTTCAGTGACGGTTCTTACGTCAGCCATCCCCAAGCCGGGTTCCGTGCCCGGCAGCGTAGGACGAAGCATCTCCAACGAGCCCAAACAGCGTGTCGTTGCGAGCGTCTCGCCGCCAATATACCGAGGTTCGACAAACTCGATACTGGCCCCGAAATCAACGCGTGCCTTGCGAACAAGGTTGCCGAGACCCTCGAAGCGGTAATCGGGGTCGGCTTCTGCATCAACAATGACGATCAGTGGGAGCCTGCGCCGAATCAACTCATAACCACCTAAGTTCTCAAAGTGGCCTCCATCGGAGAGATTCCACCATCGCCGCGCTGGGCCGTGGAAGCGCGCCGTGAACGCATTGAACAGATGGCTCTGAACAGGAAACAGCATACTGAAGGTTCTTTCCAAAGCCGATTTCGGCGTGCGTAGCCCCTTACGTTGCCGGGGACCGATGCCGGAATCCCACCAGTAGCCGAGCCGCACATTGAAGAAGCCGAGCAGCAGCGAAGCAGCAACGCTGGTATGCAAACCCATACCGGTGGACACCGCCGCACCTGAAATGCCTGCCCATTCTCCGAGAGTCAAATGTTCCCACCGACATGAACAAGCCGTTTTCGCCCCGTACTCGAATATGCGGTACGGGCGGCCGGACCCGTTCGTGTCAACGGTTTCGGAGGTCGGGTAAATTTCGGCGGTTGCCATTACTGGCCTCGTGAAGACGAGATGATGCCTGACTCCCGCACTCATTCCAGCCGGGCCTATCGCCATGCCGATTCCCTTAAGGTCATTGTGTTGTAAGCCGGAACCACCATCCACGGTTTCATTGATGGTCACATTCACGAGATGCAGAGGTGCGCCTTTCTTCATTCCGTCCAGTAGCTCGCGGGTCCATTGCGGCCCGTGCCGGAGCATGTTCGACGTGTCGTCACCATCGACAACGCGGGTTACGTGTCCACGAAACTCGGTGTCCGTGGAACTCAAGCCAACGCGCTTCGGGTTCGATGCACCTAGGTAGGCACGAATGAGACGGGCTGTATAAAGCGGCCAAAGTGACGAATGGTTCAGAAACGCTCGGAAACGCCCAACTAATGCCGACAAGCCTGCGAATGCAGCGAACCACAAGAATAGCTTGCCTACGTCCCGCTTCCCAACCGGGACACAGTCGTCGCATTCAAGTACTTGAAGCGGGCGGGACCCAGAACAAACGAAGGACCTCTGTTCTGTGCAGAAATCGTTGTCAATGCCTGGTCGAGGGGGTTGACTTCGGTCCCGTACGGGCGACATCAAGAACGCCTGGTGCACATATAGTGGATACTTGAAACTCCAGGCTATTCCGTGTGACAAGGCGCTGATCGCCGTGAAGGTCGCGCCAAACAAAAGGCATGCCAAGACGGCGACCGCCAGCCTCGCTGGGAGACGTATCCTTTTGTGGTGGGACTCGTCCGAGAAACGTGCGGCGATGGTGCGAACATTGGTGCCGACGCCAGCGACAGCGGCAATACCGACGAAAAACGGCAGGAACCATGCGCCGACCGACAATTCTGGGTCTCGCCACCACAGGTAGATGGTCTGGCCAAGAGTATCGATGGCCGCGAGGGCAAATGTTCCGCCGAAAAGGATGAGGAGGCGCTTGAAACATGACGACCAACGGTGGCGACGCCTCAAGAAGATATTCCCTCCCCAAACGCAAGAGGCCGTCCCGACGAGCACAGCGGAGCCAAGGACAAGTGCCGGGACGAGCAGCCAAGGACTCCACCACATGTATGTCCCGCCGAACGGTAACTGACAATTTAGCCATTCGTCCAATGCGGTGAACGGGGGAAGGCTGCTTGGCGTTGCGGCCATATCGCCCTGATCGCCTGCTGACGCCTCAATGGAATCACCAAAGGGGGCACAGAAGTGATTGACCGCCAAATCGGGAAATGTGGTGTCCACCGTCTCGCGAACTAGGTGCAATCCGACAAACAAGGCAAGAAGGAATGTTGCGAGAACGATATGAACCGCGAGCCAATTGCGGATGACGATGGCGGTTGCCAACAAGATGTCGCCACTGCCCTTCGCTGGCGCGAGGTATCGCCCGTTCGCCTTCAACCACCTCCACACGCTGCCTCCTTGGTTGCCGTTTTCGTGGGGCGTCAGAATTTCACGCGCTACGTCAGCCGGAACGTCTATTCGCTCTCGGGAATAGAGACGGCTTATGAGGGCGCCGACATAACCGCCCCCGGACACCGTGGAAAGTACGTCGATTTCCTTGAGTGCATCGCGTTTTGCCAGAGCTTGGAGGAATCCGAAGGCAAAGGTAGCGCTACGAACTCCGCCACCGGAAAGTCCGACGCCCACCTGCGGATCATGCACGGAAGCGTTCTTGTTGTTGTTCCTCGGGCGTGTCTGGAACAACTCAAATTCACGTTTTCTGAGGGCCTCTGGATAGGCTTCCTGCCATTGCGGATACTTGTGATCGGAGTTTTCGTCTACAGACATGGTAACTTACTCCTCTCTAACTTTCGAAGTGCGGTGTCTGATCAATTTTGGACTCAACAGCGGCGTCAACTGACTTGATCCCCTCCAGTGGGGAAGCGCATCCTCGTACGCAGTTCGCACGACCGCCAGGTAGTCACGATCCTCGTCTCGAGAGCGTCTTCGCCGCACCAGCGCCGATGCGCGTTCACCAACTCCGCGTTCGTCCGCCGCGTCACTGAATCGCATGCTTCATCCTCAGGACGTGCCTCCCTGTGAACAGCGCCAACGCACAGAATCCCGGTTCCTTCGCGGTAGCTCCCGCCGAGGTATCCCTGCCATCTCACCTCGTTGCCGTCAACACGCCCATGTCCAGGTACAGCCGCTCCCAAGGCTTCGCACTGTTCGCGATGGGATTCCGGACAGTTGATGACGGACCACGCGCGTAGTCCAGCCAACGTTCCTCGGTTTCGGTCATCTTCACTCGTCTGTTTCCCGCGTGAGCCTCAACGCATTCGACATCGTAAGTCTTAGGAATCACCCAGTCCGCCCGTCGCCGTTCAATGCCGACTCACCAGAGTTCGTGCGGCCCCGGCTGAACCTCACAAGGCCCTTAATTAGACGACTTGCCTAGCGCGTACTACCGACGCCCAGGCGTTCGTCCGCGAGAACATACGACAGGAAGGCAAGGCGGACATGCCCGGTTGAGCAATCAACAGCGTTCCGCGCAAGCAGCCAGACGGCTGAGATCGGTGTAGCGGTGATCGCCCCTGTTCTGACGCTTGCGGCACACCAGAGTATCGGGTGAGATCCGCCGGAACTCCTGGCAACGCTGTGGGCGCTCATCGCGGCGGCGGCCGGGGGGCTCGCGAGCGCGAAGCGGGTGGCGGTCGATCCCATTGCGGAGAGGCTGACCGAGCAATGGCGAATCGCGGGGGCGCTAGTCCGCGCCCGGGCCGTGTCGGCCCGCCCGCGCCGCGTCGAGGTCCGTCCGCACTGGCAGCAGATGTACCGCGGCCCCCGCTCGCTCGCCTTTGACCTTGTGCTGGTCACGGAAGGCCTGAACCGGGAGGTCGCACTCAAGCGCAACGTGCGGCGATTCCGCGGAGCGGAGAAGCGGCTTCGGCGCGCGGCGGAGTCGCTCGGGGTCGGGCCGCAGTCCGGTGGAGCCTCGTGGCGCCGGACGTCGAGGACGAGCGACGCGGCGTGGTGGCGGTGCACGACGCACCGTTTGCGCTCCCGCGCGCGTTCGCCGACTAGCGGCAATACATCTGAGCCATCGAGCACCGGCAAGGCGCGGTTCAATCTCACCCCGGAGCCTCTGGTGAGCGGGACGGGAACGGGGAAACGGACCGCCTTCATCGCCTGCGGTCTTTCCGTTGCCCTCGACGTCGGGCGGGGCGGGTCAGGACGCCGTCGGCCCACGACGCACGCCGGCTGGGTGTTGGACCTGGAACGGCGACGACCATGACGGCGATTAGGGACACGGTCACGAGCACTGGCGGGACTATGAACTGAACCGGGCAGTCTCGCGCCACTCTACGTTCCGTACACTCCAGGCTCCTGCTTCAGGTCGTCTTCCTTACAAGGAATGATCACCTCCCGCCGTGGTGGGGGCTCCCCGAATTCCGCATGCGAGACTACGCACGGGCATTCTTTCTTGCTAGACACCGAGCTAGGTCAGGAGGTCTGAGTATGGCTTACAAATTGTTCTGGGCGGTACTGCTGACGCGGAAGTCGTCTCGGCGCCGTCGGCGCGGACTCTGACGCGGGGCAGCGGGCGTGGGATGAGGGACGTCCAGACGCGGCGCTGACCGAGTGGCGGTCGGCCGCGGCAAGCGGCGACCGGCGGGCGATGCTGGCTCTCGGGAGGCTGTTCGTGCAGGGCCTAGGAGCCTGTCCGAGTAGCGGTCAAGGCGATTTTCGTTTGTTTTGCCAAGCGCCGCTCAGGACGGGAGACGAGAGAGTTTGTAACGGTAGGTCGTGAGTGCAGCCGAAGGCCGCCATTTCGAGTCTCCGGGTGGTCATGCTCTGGCCGGAGGAAGCCGGACGAGGGTCTTTCAGGCTTGAGCCGCGGCACGGTGGACCGCGAGCTTGTTGAGGTTGTGGGCGATGCAGACCAGCGCCCACTCATGCCGAGTTGAGACATGAACCAATTTTACATTTGCCTTTTTCTCTTCTTTTTCCTCTTCCCCCTCACTCTGTCCGCCGGTGACCGCAGCAATGCCGTCCCGACCAATACTTCGGGAAGTCTCTCCCAAGATTACCCTTCCATATCCGAAGAAAAAAGGGAGTTGATTCTTCGAATCAGGAAGAGGCTTTGCCAGATTGCCAATGAGAACGACTTCAACCGGATCAAAAGAATACTAAGAGCTATTGGAGAACGTTACCTCGGTGAGGAAATCACCATTGAAGAGGCCTATCCTCACATCTACTGCAACGAAGCGATGGCCAGCAATATCGACCTTATCCGAGTGGCCGCAGAATATCCGCGCCTTAATATTTTCCTCTTGGACTTCCTGTATTACTTTACAAAGGATGTCCCCGACAAGAGCTTCTTTCGGAAAATGGTAAGCTGCAAGAGAGACTTTGGTGACGGATGCCTCGACGTGTTCGACCACATTGAGAAAAACCGGATGAGCAGTCTTAGTAACGAAGCCTCTACCAGGCAGTATGACTTCTTTAAGAAGGTATTGCGGAAGAGGTTGGCCGAAATCGGCGGGCCGATACGCGATCCTGAATTCTGCCGGGAAGTACTCGACGAACCTCTCCACTGTCAGTAGGAACCCCGTTGTTACAAGAACGGTGAGACGATTCGTGGCGCTGTGAGCGGCGTGCACCTCAGAGTTTCCGACATGTCCATCAGCCCGGCCGGGACGTGCCGCTGAACGCGCGAAGTCGGTATCGTTAATGGCGATTGTGGGCGGCGACGGGCGGATCGTCGAGGCGGACGACCGGGCGGTGGCGACGCCCCTCGGCTGGATCGAGCAAACGTCGTGGAGACCCGGATGCGCTACCCCGCAACCGGGGCGATGATCGGGGGGATCGGAAGGTGCTCGCGTCGACGTTCCGGCATGACACGTCCCGCAACCTGAAACGCCAACTGCCCCCACGCACGCCGTCAATCGCCAACATGTGTCGCTTACAGACAGTATGTAGCGTGGCGGGGTCGTGTTCGATGCCTGTTCGTGACTATTTCGTGCTGATCGATGGCGAAGCTGGCGCGTCACATGGTCCGGCACAACGTGGGCATGCGTGGACGCCTATGAGTTGAAGCGGATCGTGTTCCTGGAGAAGTCATCCCACTCTACCAAGTGCCTGCAACTTCGCTATCAGAAAGTTTGACAAAGCCCTCAAGGACTGATTGTCAAAGACATTGAGGATCGTAATTTCGCGCCATCGAGGGAGACGCTTGCGTCGGGTTATGAGTCCGCAGTTACACGCTTACCGGTTAACCGGTTTATCCGGGCGCGTCCGTGGCGCCTCACGCGCGGAGCCGTGAACCTGAATACCTTGTTGTGGAAGAGGGAGCGGGGCTATAGAAGTTTGACGAGGGCGACGATCAGGCCGCCCTGGGCGATCAGCGCGCCGAACAGCCACTTCACAAGGTCGGCCTTCACCGACTCAATGGTTGCGGTGGTTTCGTGCCGCACGGTTTCGATGCCGGCCTTGGTTTCCTGTCGCAAGGCTTCGATCTCGGCCCTGGTTTCTTGTCGCAGGGCATCAATGCCTGCCTCGACCCTGGCGACATCGGCTCTGGTCTCTTGTCGCAGGGCATCGATGCCTGCTTCGACCCTGGCGATGTCGGCCCTGGTCCCCTGTCGCAGGGCTTCGATGCCGGCTACGGTTTCCTGCCGCAGAGCATCCATGCTAGCCTCGACCCTGGCAATGTCGGCCTTGACCGCGGCGATATCGGCCTTGGTGGCGAGGTTGGCGTTGAGGAGGGCGACATGCTCTTCGGCGAGGGTTTCGGCCTGCTTTTCGGTGAAGCCGCTCTCCGTCAGGCGTTTGACGAAGCGATGGGTGTCGAAGGCGATAGCCTCAGCCATGGTTCGATCATAGCAACCCCACCGATGCACGACAAGGATAACGTAAAGTCTATCGTCTCCGTCTGCGGCCCGGGCCAGCGCCAAGTGTGGCTGCACGCTGAGCGGTCCGAGCATCGCACAGGGTGAGGTGACAAGAGCCGTGTACAGTGCTTTCTACTATTGGTGGCGTCTGAAGCGGCGGATCGTGGTCCTCGCGGTTCGTGCTGCGGTGGTCGTGTCGCTGCTGTTGGTTTCGGCATGGTCGTATTGGCCCGACGAAATGCCCCGGTTGGTTGTACGAACCGGGAACGCGGTTCTGACGGTCACGGAGAGTACGGTACGTCGGCTCGGTGTCGAAGATGGGGGGCGTATACCGACCCGCCCGAATCGCCCGACACACGACCGCAACGGGCAGGCTGAAGTGCTCTCAGGGCGGGCCAGGGCGGTTGACGGAGACACCCTCGACATGAACGGGGTGCGTGTTCGCCTCCACGGCATCGATGCGCCGGAGAGTGCGCAGACGTGTATCGCCGATGGAAGGCGCTGGCGTTGCGGCCAGCGGGCGGCTTCGGCCCTCGCCGAACGGATCTCGGGTCGATCGGTCTCCTGCAAGGAGATCGACCGGGACCGCTACGGACGCATGGTGGCAAAGTGTTCGGTGGGCGGCAAGGACCTTAACGCCGAGCTGGTCTCGGAGGGATGGGCGCTTGCATACAGGTGGTATTCGACGGACTACGTGGACGAGCAGGCTACGGCAAGAACTGCGCAGCGGGGCGTTTGGCGCGGCAGGTTCGTGGAGCCCTGGAATTGGCGCGAGGGAGTCCGCCTGGACTCCCGCCGCGCACCCGTTCAGCAGAACAGGGATCGAACTGCCCGCCCGGGAGCCAGCCGATGCCGCATCAAGGGGAACATCAGCCGCAAGGGCGCTCGCATCTATCACGTGCCCGGCGGTCGATACTACGAGAGCACGCGCATCAGTCCGTCCCGGGGAGAGCGCTGGTTCTGCACCGAGGCCGAAGCCCGGGCGGCGGGTTGGCGGCGGTCGCGGCGGTGACGCCGGTCGAAATTCTCCAGCGATGCAACCGGCCGAACGGGTGACCAGAGTGCGACTTGCGGGGCGCTCGAACCAAGAACGAGCGTGGCGAGGGACGACATCACGCCGCGCTTCCGGACCTTCATGCCGTATTGACCGGCGGTGCGGAGATTCGGCGGCCGATCTCCTTCCGCCGTGGGAGGCGCAGATTACTGAGGCCCTCCGCGTTCCCTGCCGTATCTCCGCACCCGTAGGTAGACCGCCATGACAACGCTCATCGTCGCTGGCACTCTCGCCATCCTGTTCGTCATCGTATGCGTCGCCATTGTGTTCCTCATGGGCTCACACCAATACAGCAAGACGCGGGATCTCGGCCGCAGCATTCGTCGGGAGGTCGAAGTGGACGGGCCCGAGCCGAACAAGGAAGATGGACGACAATGAACAACGGACAGCTCCACCGGACCGCCACACCTTGTAGCCGCGTCATACGTACTTTGTTCCCATAGGCACCGTGTCCCGGCGGGCATGACGCCTATCGATGCGGCGCGTACCACCCTGCAAGCCCTTCCTGGAGCCGGGCGCCGAGTTCCTCGGCGGTTGAAGCGCCCGTAATCGCGGCGACCGAAGCATCCCAGTTTGCCCGTTCCAGACTCGGCTTGCCCCGTGACAGGAGATGCGAAGCGAAACGAATGGTCGAACGGCAGCGGCCGCGCCACGACAGGAACACCCGGGCCAGAGGGTCGTCGATCTCCACCGGATGAGCGGAAAGCGGGAAGAAGCCGGGCAGCGCCGTGGCATGGAGCCGGGCGAACCCGGCCGAAGCGACCCACTCCAGAAAGGCGCGGGCAGCCGCCTTGTTACGGCTGCCGGCGTTCAGACCGATGCCCATGTCGGTGTGGTCCGAGATGTAGCACGGGTCGCCGGCCTTCCGCACGGGCGGACGGAAGGCGCCCATCGCGAAACCGGCCCTTGCGCCGAGAACGGCGATCTCCCAGCTGCCGGCGGGGTAGACGGCCGCGCGGCCACGCGCGAACAGCGCCTGGCTGTCCCTGTAGGACCGCTTCCCGTATCCTTCTCCCAGATAACGGCGCCACCTAGCCAGCGTCCGGTAGGGCGCAATCCACGGCTCGTCGGTCAGCTTCTGCCGACCGGCAATCAGCGCCCGGCGCCCTTCCTCGCCCTTCCAGTAGGCCGGTCCGATGTTGTTGTATCCCATGGTGGCGGCTTCCCACCGGTCACGGACCCCAAGGGCCAGCGGTATCCAGGCGCCGTGGTCCCGGACCGCTTCCAGGATTGCGAAGAGCTCCGCTTCCGTTTCGGGCGGATCGAGACCGAGGGCGCGGAACGCTTCCCGGTTGTAGAGGAACCCGTGAATCACGGCCGCCACCGGCACACAGAAGGTCGCGGACCCGTCATCGGTCTGCCAGGCCGATTTCGCGGCGCGCGGGAAATGGGCCATTCCCGACAGTCCGTCGAGACCGTCGAGGTGTCCCGCCTTGTAGAGCGCCAGGGAGGCGTCGAACGGGCGGCAGGCGATCAGGTCCCCGGCCGTGCCCGCCGCAAGCCGGGCGCTCAGGGCCGCATCGTAGTCCGCCGGTTCTGACGGCCGGAACCGCACACGGATGCCAGGATGGGCGGCCTCGAAGACCGGCAGGATCCTTTCCCGCCAGACGGCCCGGTCGTCATCCCGCCAGCTTTCGAGGACCAGTACCGTCTCGCCAAAGGCGCCGCCGGCGATCATGGGGATTAGCAGCAGAAACTTGAGCCCGGGCAGTTTCACGTGGATGCACCCTCCCGTGTGAGTCTAGCGCAACAGAGAATCGGCCCGCCAGTCACCTGTCAACCGGGAGAATCAAGGATGCAACATTCACCCGACGGGCTCCTGATCGGGAGCATTCGACCTGCGCCCCATTTCGTCCTCCTTTGGTTTCTTGGTTTTCGCCAACCATTGCAAACTCGCCCGGAATCGGCTGAAATCAAACCATCTTCCTACGGTTCTACAGGAGTCACCCATGAGTTGCCCACAGCGAGTCCGGCGGGCGGTCGTGCCCATGCTTTTGATCGCCGCTCTGCTTGCGCCGGCGGGCACGGCCTGGGCCGTCGATCCGGTGTTCTCCACCTTTTTCGGCGGGGCCATCCGGGGATACGACCCGGTGGCCTACCACACCGAGGGCAAGCCGGTGGCGGGCAAGCGGGCGCACCGGGCGAAGTGGAAGGGGGCCATCTGGTCCTTCGCAAGCGCCGAGAACAAGGCGCTGTTCGAGGGCGACCCCGAGAAGTACGCACCCCGGTACGGCGGCTACTGCGCCTGGGCGGTGAGCAACGGCGGCACCGCCTCCATCGACCCGGACGCCTGGAGCATCGTGGACGGCAAGCTCTACCTCAACTACAGCCTGGGAGTGCGGGAGCAGTGGTCCCAGGATATCCCCGGCAACATCGCCAAGGCCGACGTCAACTGGCCCAAGCTCCTGGCGGGCGCCTAGTGTCGCGTCCCGTAGATTCCAGGCACAGATTGCGCAGGATTTTTTTGTGGGCAAGGCGGCTGACCTGTAGGGCGACCTACGGTCGCCCTACAGCCGGAACTCGGCGTTCGGCCAGCCTGCCTTCTCCAGGCGGTGCCTGGCGAGGGAATCCCGGACGGCGGCGGCGATCAACAGCCTCCGCCTACATCGGGTAGACCGTTCCGTTTCCGTGGGGGTGCCAGTACTGGAAACCCCGGCCGGTATGGCGGGCGAGCAGGTAGAAATCGTCAGGAGCCGTCTCCAGGCGCTCCATCATCATACCGACCAGCCATTCCGCCACCCCTGGATCGTCTTCCTCCCTGTCGTCCTCCCATATCATGCAGCGGACGCGAGCCCGTCCAACCAGGAGTTTCTGGAAGCGGTCCCTTATCCGCCCCCGGTCCAGGCCTCCATCCGACCACTCACACTCCAGGATCAGAACAGCCTCGGTCAGGCAGTCGAGCCCGGGACCTGCTTGAGGCTCCCCCAAAGGAACCGCTTCTCCATACCTGAGCCAGCAAACGTCGTACAGCCACTCCCCGTTGTCGGCGGCTTCGACGCCCGAGGCGCAGACGTGGAGCGGCGGCTGTTGCGACGATCCGGCAAGGCACAGTTGCGTCTTGATCTCTTTCGTCCACTCCCCGGCGCCGGCGCCCTGTCTGTGCAGGGCGGCGAACGCTTCGTTCAGGGAATGGCGCACGATTTCAGATACGGTCTCCCGGTCCACGCGGCACTCCTTCGATTTGGCGTGCTGTGGGATGTGGTCCAGCACGGATCCCTCACCTCAGCGGTATACGGCCCTGTGGCCTCATAGCCATCCATCCCTTCCCGGTTTGTCGCCACGAACCCTTCAAGCCACGAAACTTCAGCTCTTTGGAGTCTTCACCAACGTCGGCAGGACTAGCCGGGTGAGTGTCGCTCCGGCCGGACACTGGCGCGAAGATGACGGTCAGGGCCACAGCTGCCGGCTATGGCCCGGCACGGGGCGGCTGACCCGGGCGGTGCCGGGACGATCAGGAAGCCCCGGCGAGGCGCGGGATTCCTCCGCGGATTCACCGCTCGCCGCGGAACGGCTTGAGAGCCCGTTCGATAAGTTTCAGGATCGGATCGGCGTCCGCCTCCCCGGGTTTCTTCGGAGTCTCCGTTCCGCCCTCCCCGGTCTCCTTTCCGCGTGTGCTGGAATCCGCCCCCGAGATCGCCTCCAGGAGCCCTTGCACCCCGTTGCGCACGCTTATTCCCAGCAGGGTCCGGAGGGGGATGGGTTCGAGCCGCGGCCGCAGCTTCAGGGCCGGGATGGTTCCCCGGAGCGTGAAGGGAACCTCGATCTCGCCCTTGTCGTTG
>JAJDTQ010000106.1 GCA_022827045.1 Candidatus Binatia bacterium | reverse complement strand
GGACTACCTTTCCGCCACCCCGGAACCCCCCCCCGCCACCCCGGGCTTGACCCGGGGTCCAGAGGGACGGCCGCCTGGACCCCGGGTCAAGCCCGGGGTGACGGTGGGGCTCCTCGGGGTGACGGAATGGCTGGCTGGGGTGACGCACTAGTAGCCGGCGCCGCTAGTGGCCAGCGCACTAGTAGCCGGCGGGCGGGTAACAGAAACGGCGGGCTGGTTGCCGGGATGACGGGTGCTGGAATAACGATTAGCTGAATACCGACGAAGGAGTGTCCATGGATTTCAATCTGCAAGAAGACTCACCCGAGATGACCGAGTTCCGCAAGGAAGTGCGGGCCTGGATGGAAGAGAACATGAAGGGTTCGGAGCACCTGCGGTGGTCGGCGTCGTGGTCCACCCGGGAGAACGAGGAGGAGTACAGCTTCCGCCGCGGGCTGGGCGAAAAGCTGGGCAAGAAGGGCTGGCTGTTTCCGATGTTTCCGGTGGAGTACGGCGGCGCCGGCCTCACCGTGGACCACCAGTTCGTGCTGGAGACCGAGCTGTCCCGCTACAGCCTGAACCTCACCCACATCTTCTACACCCTGGCCCGCATCGTGGCGCCGGTGGCGCTCCACTGGGGCACCGAGGAGCAGAAGCGGGAGTTCCTGCCGCCCATCGCCCGGGGGGAGATCGTGGTGTGGCAGGTGCTGACCGAGCCCCAGAGCGGCAGCGACGTGGCCAACTGCCAGACCCGCGCCATCCGCGACGGCGACGACTACATCGTCACCGGCCAGAAGGTCATGGTGGGGCACCACCTGCCGCCGGACGTACTTTGGACGCTGGTGTGCACCGATCCCGACGGCAAGCGCCACGAGAACCTGAGCTGGCTTCACATCCCGGCCAACCTGCCGGGCATCACCATCCAGCACATGCACCTGATGATGGGCATCAAGAATGCGGTGTTCTTCGACGGCGTGCGGGTGCCCGCCAAGTACCTCATCGGCGGCGAGAACAACGGCTGGAAGGTGGCCCACACGCACCTGGAGCTGGAGCACGGCGGCGACGGTCGGGTGGGCACCGACCCGGTGGTGGACCGGGTGGTGGAGTACTGCCGGAACCACGAGGTGGGTGGCAAGCCCCTCATCGACGATCCGCACGTGCGCGACACCATCGCCGACATGATCCTGGAGATCAACACGGTCAACCGCATGAACCGGCGCATCTTCTGGCACCGTTTCGTCAAGGAGCCGCACGCCTACGGCGGCGCCCAGTTCCGCTACTACCAGCGCATGGTCCGGCTCAGGAACGGTGAGCGGCTGCAGAAGATCATGGGGGCCGACGCGCTGATTCCGGACCACGACGTGCACGAGGTGCTGGACTTCGAGTACGTTATCCGGAGCGGCCCCGGCCAGCTCCACGGCGGCGGCACCCTCGACACTGACCGGCTCATCTTCGCACGCCGCGCCGGCATCGGCCGGGCGACCAAGGAAAAGGCGCCGGATACGGTCTAGGGATGACAGCACCGTTAGAGTCAAGATTAATTTCAAATCGTAACTAAACGAAATCAAACACGAATCGGACTTGGTGCAATCATGGATCTGAGACTCAACGAAGACCAGGAGATGTTCAAGAAGGTGGCCGCGGACTTCGTCCAGGCGGAGGCGCCCAACACCATGCTGACCCAGCAGTTCCTCAAGAAGGAGACCTTCCTGCCCGACCTCTACGCCAAGATCGCCGGGCTGGGCTGGCTCGGCATGCTCATGCCCGAGCAGTACGGCGGCGCCGGGCTTTCCTACCTGGACTGCGGCGTGGTGTTCGAGGAGCTGGGGCGGGGGCCGGTGCCCGGGCCGGTCTTCTCGTCAGGCGTGCTGGCGGCGCAGATCGTCCTCGACAGCGGTTCCGACGCCCAGAAGCAGGAGCTGCTGCCGGCCATCTGCGGCGGTGAGGCCATCGTGGTCCCGGCCATCGGCGACCACGGCGCCCACTGGGGGCCGGAGACGGTGGCCACCACGTGCTCGCAGTCCGGCGACACCCTGACCCTCCAGGGCACCAAACGCCACGTCTACGACGCCGAGGGCGCCACGGCCTTCCTGTGCGCCGCCCGCGGCGGCGACGGCGGGGTGTCGGTGGTGCTGGTGGACCGGAACGCACCGGGGGTCACGGTGACGCCCTACAACGGCTACATGGTGTCGGTGAGCGAGGTCTCCTTCGACGGCGTCGAGGTCCCGGCCGGAAACCTCATCGGCACCGCGGGCGCGGGATGGGAGCTGCTGGACAAGGCAGCGGAGCGGGCGATCCCGCTCCTGTGCGCCTACAAGGTGGGGGCGTGCCAGGAGATCTACGAGTTCACCGTCCAGTACACCAACGAGCGCCGCGCCTTCGGCCAGGTCATCGGCCGTTTCCAGCGGGTCCAGGACCACTGCGTGGAGCTTTCGATCCACATGGACCGGGCCCGGATGGCAACCTACGAGACCCTGTGGGAGCTCGACGAGGGGTTGCCCGCCGAGGCCGGTATCCACGAGTCCAAGGCCGCCGCCAGCGAGGGCTACCACCAGGCGTGCAGCTACTCGCACATGGTGCACGCGGGTCCGGGCACCGACTACCTGCACCCGCTGATGGTGCACAGCGTGCTGGCGCACACGCTCTACCAGTATCTGGGCACGCCCGACTATCACAAGCGCCGGATGGTGGACGCCCTCTATCCGAGTACGTAAGAGTTTCGGGCTGCGGGCTCGGGCCCGCCTGCGTTCCGCAACGGGAAGAAGCAAGTGAATATCGGGGTGTAATGGCCCATAGCTGATGCGACAGGCCACGATCCGTGAGAGACACGGAGAAAGGAATCCGTTATGAGACACATGCGCTTTGCCGTCGCCGCTTTGTTCGTCCTGTTCCTCGCGGGCAATGTTGCCGCGCAGGACGTAAGCTTCAAGGGCAAGACCATCAACCTCGTCGTCGGCACCGGCGCCGGCGGCGGTTATGACATCATCAGCCGCCTGTTCGCCAAGGTCGCCCCCAAGCACTTGCCGGGGAGTCCCCGGTTCATCGTGCGCAACGTTCCCGGCGGCGCGGGCCTCAAGGGAACCCAGTACATCAACCGCCAGAAACCGGACGGCCTCACGGTGGGTCCGCACTTCACCAGCCTGGTGATGAAGGAGCTGGCGGGGGTGGACGTGCCGGGCTTCGACGTCAAGGAGCTCATCATCGTGGGCGCGCCCACGCTGGTGGACGACAACTACACCATCTGCGCCGACCGCAACGTGGTCAAGTCCTGGGAGGATATGCTCAAGATGGGACGGCCGCTGCGGATGGCGTCCCAGCGGCCCGGCATCGGCCGTGTCCCCATGGGCGGGGAGTTCGTGCAGCTCGTGGGCGGTCCCATGAAGCTCATCTACGGCTACAAGTCCACCGCCGAGGAGCTGGCGGCTTTCGCCCGGGGCGAGACCGAGGTGGTGACCTGTCTGGAGCGCCGGTTGCCGCGCATGTACCCGGAGCTCATCGAGAAGAAGCGGCTGTTGCCGATCTTCTGGTGGAACGCGCCGCCCAGCGAAGGGTGGCTGAAGCGCATGGAAGCCGAGATGCCGCGCAACATCCTCGAGCTGCCCGGCCTCAAGATCAGCGAGGCGCAGAAGGTGGCATTCAACACGGCCGTGAACATCCACCAGTCCCTGAGGGCCTTCATGCTGCCGCCGAAGACGCCCCAGCCCATCGTGGACGTCTGGCGCAAGGCGTTCAAGGC
>JAJDTQ010000029.1 GCA_022827045.1 Candidatus Binatia bacterium | reverse complement strand
GGCGTCCGCAAGGTCATCGTCACCCACCCATGTTACGATCCCCCGGCGATCGAGGTATCGGAGATGGCGGAACTGGCCGCAGCCGGCGCCTACATCGAGCTAAGCTTCATCCTGGTGGACCTGGGACTGGTATCGTTCGCGGAGACCGCGGCGATCCTGAGGCGCGTGGGCGCGGAGCAAACGATCTTGTCGACGGACGTGGGTCAGGTGGATCGGGTAGCTCCAGCGGAAGGACTGGCGAAGCTCGGCGCGGGGCTGCTCGCCGAAGGAATCTCGCGCGACGAGGTCGATGCCGCGATGAAACACAACCCGCAGTCCCTGGTATCGTCTCACTAACAGGCTGCTGGAAAACACCGTCTGAAACGGGTAAGCGCCCTTCGACTTCGCTTCGCTACACTCAGGGCGAACGGTTAAGTTAAGGCGTTCTAAGGACAAATCCGTTCGCCCTGAGCGTAGCGAGGCGCAGCCGAGTGAAGTCGAAGGGCCGCAACCTCAGGACCACCGATCCCCCTACCAGGCCATCTCCAAACACTCCAGCACCTGCGACGCCGAGTGGATCTTCTTGGGGTTGTTGTGGGTGCTGATGTCGTCCAGGGCGGCCTCGGCCAGCGAGGGAAGCGCATCGTGGGGGATCTCCAGGTCCCGAAGCCGCAGCGGCAGCCCCATGTCCACGTTCATGCGGTAGACCACCTCGGGCGCCTCGGCCGCGGCCTTGACGTCGTCGGGCTCGTTGACCCCCATGACCCGGGCCATGCGCGCCATGGCTTCGGTGGTGCCGTCAAGGTTCCAGCGCATGGCGTAGGGCAGCATCAAAGCGTGGATGTTGGCGTGCGGCACGGTGAAGCGGCCGCCGATGACGTGCACGATACCGTGGTGGATGCCGGTCCAGGCGCTGTAGACGCCCAGGCTGGAGAGCGTGGCGGCCACCTGCATCTCGCCGATGGCCTCGATGTCGTTCATGTCCGCCACCAGGCGCGGCAGGTAGGTGGTGATAGGCCCGATGGCCGCCAGGCAGTAGGCCTGGCTCAGGATCTGGGTCTGGGTCGAGTAGACGGCCTCCACGCAATGCGCCAGCGCGTTCATCCCGGACGCGGCCAGGAGCTTGGGCGGGGCGGTCTGCGCCGCCTCCGGGTCCAGCATGACGGTCCGCGGCGACATCTTTGGATCGGCCAGGATGAGCTTGTGGCCTCCTTCCGCCAAGCCGGCGGAATAGCTGTACTCGCCGCCGGAGAAGGTCGTCGGGATGGCGATGTGCGGCAGCTTGGGCGCCGGCATGGGCGGCACTTCCTTCTTGTCGGGCGGGATGAAGTGGGTGGCCAGGTCCTTGAGCGGCCGGCCTTCGGCCAGCAGCGCGGCCATGCCCTTGGCGGTGTCGATGGAACTGCCGCCGCCGACGCTGACGAAGGCGTCTGCGCCGGCATCGGCGGCCTGCTTCGCCGCCACCCCGATGGAGTCGGTGGGCGAATGCGGCTGCACCGTGTCGAAGATCCCCACGCACATGTCGCCCAGGGCCTCGCGCACCGCGTCCAGCAGATAGGTCCTGGTGATGGACGGGGAGGTCACCACGAACACGCGCCCCGCTTCCAGCCGCCGGACCTCGTCCGCGAGCTCCCTGACCACGCCACGGCCGAAAACGATGCGCTCCACGCGCGGATTGCTGTACTCAAAGGCTGAAACCGCCATCCGTCACCTCCTCAATGATCCGTAAGGTTTGAGATACCGCCTAGGGTTTGTCAACGCCACATGAATCGGACCGCGTCCGGACCCCGGCCCAATAGTCTCACGTTCGTCCCTTCATCCTCCGTGGCTCAGCACCCAGACCCCGCCGACGATGAGGACCGCGGCCAGCCCGTCCCGCGGGGTTACGGTTTCCAGCGCCCTGAGCGTGAAGTGGGAGAGCACGAAGGTGATGAGCGGCGAGATGCGCCAGATGGGCGCCACCAGCACCGAGGGCGCCAGCAGCAGCGCCTTGTAGGTGCAAAGCGACGCGATCGCCTCGGTGATGCCGGCGATGGCGAAGAACACCGCACTTGCCGGCGGCACTCTCTCCTGCCGCCAGGCGTGGATGCCCAGCGAGGGGCCGCCCGTGAAAAGGAACACCGTGGCGGTGACGTGGTTGACGAGCGTTCCCAGGGCCGGCACCGCGGCGGACACGAGTCCCCATTTCTTGAAGATCGGATTGATCCCGAAGGCCAACGAAGACAACAGCGGATACATGAAGTAGACCAGCCGGTTGGGGGCCTCCTCTCCCTCCAGCGGGCTCACCGTCAGGAGCAGCACCCCGGCGACGATCACCACCACCCCGGTGAAGATCTCCCAACCCACCTGCTCGCCCAGGAGCGCCCAGCCCAGCAACACCGTGATGAGCGGCGAAGAGTTCTTCACCGTCACCGACTTCGACGCCCCCACACTGTCGATGCCGAGGTTGAGAAAGACCTTGCCTAGGCACGCGGCCACACCCGTCAGCATGAACGAAAGCAGAGGACCCCAGTCGAGCGTCACGAACTCCTCACGCCACCAGGTGGCCACCAACAAGGTCGCAAGAGACCAGTACTGGGTCCAGAGCGTCGCCATGGTGACGTTCGACTCCGCCATGCCCTTCTTGATCAGAGTCGGGACCACACCCCAGATGATGCCGGCGGCGAGTGCGTAGAGGATGGCTTCGGCGGTATCGTCGATCATCGGGACCGGTGTGATTGAGTATTCCGTGATGCCAGATCGGGGGTCAGGGAAGGGCCGACACGGATGGAGACTCGGCAGCGCTAACTTACGCGAACCGTGCGCACATCGTAGGCTTCGAGCATTGTGTCGGCCGTCACCAGCGTCAACCCTTCAATCCGAGCCTGGGCCACCAGGACGCGGTCGAACGGGTCGCGGTGGTGCGGCGGCAATGCCGCGGCAGCCAGCGCGTGTGCATCCGTTATGGCGAGACCCGCGAACCGGCTCAGCCGCATGCGCTCCGGTACGTAACTTGTCGGGGGCTCGGGAAGCGGAAGCTTGCCAACGGCGTACTTGATAGCGATTTCCCAGACACTTGCTGCCGAAAGGTACCTCTGTGTCGCCGGGTTGGCCAAGGACTCGAGAAGATCGGTGGCGAAGCGACCGCGTTCCGTCTGGAGCCAGAGCCAGCAATGGGTATCGAGGAGAAACTTCACCCTTGATTCAACAATGGAGTCGCGCTCAAGCCGTCGGCCTAGTCGCGTCCTTCGAACGCGCGCACCAACTCCTCATCCAAGGGATCGTCAAAATCGTCGGGGACAACGAAACGTCCCTCGTCGACGCCGAACACCGGACGGTCTTCCTCAATCGGCACCAGGCGCGCCACGGGCCGTCCCGAGCGAGTGATGACGACTTCTTCCCCCTCGACGATTTCGCGCAACAGGCGGGAGAGATGGGTCTTGGCTTCGTGGACGGTAACGTGGTGCATGATGATCGCTTGGTAGACTAAGGCGATGGCTAAGTCAAGCCTGGCGCTCGTTGATTCGGTTTACGGCCGATGCTAGACGTGACCGGTACCCACACCGTCCAGGGAGCCTACCATGAGCGACGTCCGTTTCATCGACACCACCGTGCGCGACGGCAACCAGAGCCTGTGGGCGCTGAACATGCGCACGGACGCCATGCTGGCGGTGGCGGAGCACATCGACGAGGCCGGATTCGAGTCCGCCGAGTTCTTCGTGACGGTGATGTTCAAGAAGCTGGTGCGGGAGCAGAAGGAGGACGCCTGGGACTGGTTCCGGCTGGGGACGAAGCGGTTCAGGAAGACACCGCTCAGGCTCCACGGCGGCCTCAAGATCATCGAGAAGATCCCGGTGTGCGTGTTCGAGCTGATGATCAAGCGGATCATGGACTACGGCATCACGCTCACGCGCACCTCCAACTCCTGGAACAACTACGACGAGTTCGACGTGGAGAAAACCGAGCTCAAGAAGCTCGGCATGGACACCGTGGTCAACCTCATCTACTCGGTGTCGCCGCGCCACACCGACGAGTACTACGCG
The DNA here is from genome assembly GCA_022827045.1 of Candidatus Binatia bacterium. The sequence continues at coordinate 3,297 of JAJDTQ010000029.1, read as the reverse complement.
CGAAAGGCCCGAGAGGCCGCGGCCATCAACCCGGTGCGGATCTGTTTCAAGGACGTGGGCGGGCTGTTGACCCTGGAGCGGGCACGCACGCTGATCCCCATCGTCCTCGAGAATATCGGCGACACGCCGGTGGAGTTCCACGCCCACTGCAACAACGGGCTGGCGCCCCTGTGCTACCTCGAAGCCGTGGACATGGGCATGACCACGCTGCACACGGGCATCCCGCCGCTGGCCAACGGCTCGGCGCAGCCGTCGATCTTCAACGTGGCGCGCAACCTCCGGGCCATGGGGCACAACCCGCTCATCGACGAGGAGGTGCTGCGGCCGGTGACCGAGAAGCTCCAGTACATCGCCCGGCGGGACAACCTGCCGGTGGGCCGGGTGGTGGAGTACGATGAGTCCCAGTACACGCACCAGGTGCCCGGCGGCATGATCTCCAACTTCCGCCACCAGCTCGCGCTCATCGACATGCGCGACCGGCTCGACGCCATCCTGGAGGAATGCGTCCGGGTGCGCGAGGAATGGGGCTATCCCATCATGGTGACGCCGCTGTCCCAGTTCGTAGGAACCCAGGCCGCCATCAACGTCATCTGTGGCGAGCGCTACAAGGAAGTCACCGACCAGGCCATCCAGTACGCCCTGGGCTACTGGGGACGGGAAGGCGCCGAGTACATGGACCCGGAGGTCAAGGACAGGATCCTCGGCCGCCCGCGGGCCAGGGAATGGGAACACTGGGAGCTGCCCGAGCCGTCCATCCAGGAGGTGCGGCGGCAGATCGGCGCCACCCACGTGTCGGACGAGGAGTTCCTGCTTTGGGTATTCGCGGGCGAGGAAGCGGTCAAGGCCCTGCCCGACGGCGGCAGACCCCGGGAGTACCTGAACGCCGGCACGCCGCTGGTGCGGCTGGTGGGCGAACTCACCCGCCAGGACAAGGCCAACCACATCTACATCCGCAAGCCCGATTTCTCGCTCACCCTCGGGCGCAACTGACACGGTCCAGATTGACATGGTTACGGCGATCGGATAATCCCGAAGAACGGGATTTGCCGCCCGCGACCGCTCCATTTCATTCTCGGGGAGGGAACGAAGTGACCTCAACCAATCCGCGACGCATCATCGACGGCGACGGCCACGTGGTCGAAGACATTGGCGCCATCATCGACAACATGCCGCCGGAATACATCGGGAAGAGCTTCTCCGAGGCTCGCGCCAAGAGCCCGTTTCCGCCCATCGACCACCTGCACTCGGCCAACCGGCATTACGTCCCGGAGGGCGCCTTCGCCAAAGTCGGACCGGAGGGCTGGGAGGTGTTCCTGGAGGACGTGCACATAGACGCCACGGTGCTCTACACCAGCGCCGGGCTGGCCTTCGGCAAGATCGTGAGCCGGGACTGGGCCATCGAGCTGGCGCGGGCCTACAACAACTGGATCCACGAGACCTACGTGGCCCGGAGCCCGCGCTTCCAGGCCATGGGGCTCCTCCCGCTGCAGGAGCCCAAGGCCGCGGCCGAGGAGTTGCGCCGCATGGTGGAGGAGCTGGGCCTGTGCGGCGCCATGCTGCCGTCCACCGGCGCCAACATGCCCCACCTGGGCTCGGAGCGGTATTCCCCCATCTACAAGGAAGCGGAGCGGCTGGGCTGCGCCCTCGGCATCCACGGCGGCGCCCACGAGGGCATGCTCATGGACGACCTCACCCCGTACGCGCCGGTGAACGCCCTGGGCCACCCCATGGGGCAGATGATCTGTTTCGCGGGCATCGTCTTCAACGGCATCCTGGACAAGTTTCCCGGGCTCCGCATCGGCTTCCTCGAAGCGGGTTGCGCCTGGCTGCTCACCTGCCTCGAGCGCTTCACCGGCTCCTGGGCGAGCCACGTCCAGTACGACCCGCGCGGGCGCTTCCTCAAGCTGGACGGCGGCATGAGCATCGCCGACTACATCTGCCGCCACATCGACGAGGACCGGATCTTCGTGGGCGTCGAGGGCGACGAGCTGTCCATCGCCGAGGCCGTGCGGGTGGTGGGCAACAAGCCGTTCCTGTTCTCCTCCGACTACCCCCACGAGGTGGACGCGGCCACCTGCAAGCACGAGCTGCAGGAGCTGGAGGAGAACGAGGAGCTGAGCGACGACGACAAGGACGCCATCCTCTTCCGCAACGCGCAGCGCTTCTACCGGCTGGGCGAGGGAGCGGCGCAGGGCGCGTAGGCGCAATGACGGGAACGGGAGGCCAACCGTGAGCACGTTACAAGATCAGAGGGTGGTGGACGGCGACGGCCACGTGGTGGAGGACCACGAGGCCATCTGGCAGCGCATGCCGCAGGACTACCGGGTCAGCAACTGGTCAATGCGCAGTCCCTTCGGGCCCAACGACCACCTGCACTCGACCAACCGCCATTTCGTTCCCGAGGGCGCGTTCGCCAAGGTCGGACCCGAGGGATGGATCGAGTTCCTGGAGGACGTGGGGGTGGAAAGCACGGTCCTCTACCCCTCCAACGGCCTCACCCTCGGCCGGGTGGTGAGCCGCGACTGGGCCATCGAGCTGTCGCGGGCCTACAACGACTGGATCCACGACGAGTACACCGGCCGGAGCCCGCGCTTCCAGGCCGTGGGGCTGATCCCGCTGCACGAGCCGGACGAGGCGGTGTTGGAGTTGCGGCGCATCGTCGAGGAGCTTCACTTCGCCGGCGCCATGCTGCCGGGGACCGGCGCGGCCCAGCTCCAGAACCACCTGGGAGACGAGCGCTACTGGCCCATCTACGAGGAGGCGGACCGGCTCGGCTGCGCCTTGGGCATCCACGGCGGCGTGCACGACAACATGGGGCTGGACGACATGAGCCCTTACGCGCCGGTGAACGCCCTGGGGCATCCGTTCGGGCAGATGGTCAACTTCGCCGGCATCGTCTTCAACGGCGTGCTGGACCGCTACCCCAACGCCCGCTTCGGCTTCCTGGAGGCCGGGGCCGCCTGGTTCGTCAACTGCCTGGAGCGCTTCGAGCGCTCCTGGAGCAGCCACGTGCAGTACGATCCCAACGGGCGCTTCCTCCAGCTCAAGGACAACGAGTCGGTCACCGACTACGTCCTGAAGCACGTGGACGCCGGCCGCATCTTCGTGGGCGTCGAGGGGGGCGAGCTGACCCTCCCCTTCGCCGTACGCCTCGCGGGCAACAAGCCTTTCATCTACTCTTCCGACTTCCCCCACGAGGTGAACCACGCCACCGCGAAGGAGGAAATCGAGGAGGTGCGGGAGAACCCCCGGCTCACGGACGACGACAAGGCGGCGATCCTGCACGCCAACGCCCGG
>JAJDTQ010000027.1 GCA_022827045.1 Candidatus Binatia bacterium | reverse complement strand
CTCTCCCTCTGGGAGAGGGTGGCCGAAGGCCGGGTGAGGGCTCCCCGATACCCACTGCTTGAGCCGGAGACCCTCACCCCAACCCTCTCCCAAAGGGAGAGGGAACCAGAGGGGGCTACGCCGAACCCAGGGAGAGGGGGCGGAGAGAGGCTACGCCGAGCAGATCACGTTGACCACCGCCTGCCGCTGCTCCACCTGCACGGCCTTGAGCCCCCGCTCCAGCGCCGGCATGAGGTCCGCCGGATCCTCCACCCGCTGGCCGTAGCCGTCGGCCACCTCCACCGCCTTCTCGTACTTGTCGATGCTGTCCAGCATGGTGATGGGCTGGTGGCTGCTCTGGGCGGCGTAGCCCTCCGGGTTGAGCCCCACGGTGGCGCGGCGCACTGCCTGCCAGCGCTGGTTGTTGAAGATGACGGTGAGGATCGGGAGCTTCTGCTCCGCTCCCACGTAGTGGCTGGCGATGGGATTGCCGAACATGTAGGAGCCGTCGCCGTGGGTGCCGATGACCAGCTTGTCCCGCGCCGCCAGCTTGGCGCCCAGGGCCACGCCGAGCCCGTGCCCCAGGCCCGACGCGGCCCCGGCGTTCAGCAGCGTGCCGGGTTGGCTGATGTCGATGTGCGACGATGCGAGCGCCGATTCCTTCACCACGATGGTGTCGTCGCCCTTGATCTGATTGATGCAGTGGGTGATCCACACTGGGTGCAGCGGCTTGTTGTCCTTCACCTCCTCGAGCCGGCCGGCCCAGCCGTCACGCTGCTTGCGCCACATCCCCGCCAAGGCCTTCCGGCGCTTGTCGATGTTCGCTCGTGCCCGCCCCTCGTCGGCGGACATGGCTTCGTTCAGGGCCGCCAGGCCGACGTCGGTGCCGCAAGCCAGGGCGATGTCGCAGGGGTGGCCGCGGAGCGGCACGTAGCTGTGCAGCGGGTCCGCGCCCATGTGGATGACCTTGGCGTCCTCGCGCACCTTGTCCGTGGCGGGGAGCCACGGCACCGCCACGTCGATGGCCAGGATCACGTCCGCCTGACCGAGCAACGGATTGAGGTCGTAGCCAAGGTTCATGGGATGGTCGGTGGGCAGCGACATGTAACGGTTGCGATACTGCACCACCGGGATCGCATAGCGCTCGGCCAGTTCGCCCAGCGGGCCCCATACCCGTGGGTTCCTTCCCGCCCAGTTGGTGATGATCAGCGGGTTCTGGGCATCCGCCAGGAGCGCCGCCGCCTCGTCCGTGGCCGCCGCGTTGGGATAGGGCGGCGCCGGCGCGTGCTGGCGTCCGGGGGACTCGTAGGTGAACTCGTCCATCTGCTCGGCCAGCACCTCCCGGGGGAGGCTCAGGTAGACCGGCCCGGTAGGCTCGCTCTTGGCCACCGACAGCGCCCGGTCCACGATGGTCTCGGTCTGCTTGCCGTTGCGCAGCTCGTAGTCCCACTTGGCCGCCTCGCGCACCATGGAGGCCTGGTCGAACATCTCCTGGGTCCAGTGGATGTCCAGGCTCCGGTGTCCGGCGAGGCCTTCCTCGTTGGTCGGGGTGCGGCCGGCCGTGAACAGCACCGGGATGTTGCCACGGGCGGCGTTCAGGAACCCGTTCATGCCGTTGGCCGTGCCCACGTTGACATGCACCATCACCGCCTGGGGCTTGCCCGTGACCAGGTAGTAGCCGATGGCCATGTGCATGGCGGTGTTCTCGTGCGGGCAGGTCACCGGCTCGGGAATCCGGGTCTCCAGCGACTGTGCCTTGGCCATGGCCTCCACGATGGGCGCAAAGTCCGTGCCGGCGTTGGCGAAGAAGTAGTCCACGCCCCGGTCCGCCAGGAGCGCCAGATAGGCATCCGCCACGGTTACGTTCAACAAGGTCGTCTTGGCCATCTCGTCCCTTTCTCAGTCAATGGGTTGGGAAATCATCCCCCGGTCTGGGTCAGAGCGTCCGAGGCTATTCGTATATGATTGCCAGGGTACCGGCAAGGCGAAGGAGGATATGGCGTCACGCGTATTTCACGCGTCCGTCTACAAGCTTGGAGCAATTGATTTTTTGTGGTAACAAAATATATTGTGATAGAGTTCGACCCGTATGGACGCCTCGCGGCAGCGACTATCGAATCATCAGTATGAGGAAAGCCAATGAGCGGGAACAGGCAATTTATGGGCCCAGGTTTTGATCAGGACGACGCGCCGGACTTGTCCCGGGACCACTGGCCTGAGAAGTTCGCCAAGGCCACCGTCCGTCGTGGCCGACCACCCGTGGCCGAGCCCAAAGTCTCCACCACCATCAGGCTGTCCCGCGAGGTGATCGATCACTTCAAGGGGGCCGGGCGTGGATGGCAAACCCGGATCGACGAAGCCCTGCGCGAGTGGATCAGACAGCGGCGCGCGCCGTGATCGGACCCCTCGATGGCCTAAGAAACCCGCTGTTGCCGGGCCAGGAGAGACGGTGACAAAGGGATCGAAGCGTCCGCTTCCGAAAGTGTTTGTGGGGAAATCCGCGATTCACGGCGACGGGCTCTTCGCCGGCGAAAGGATCCGGCGGGGGCGGCGCATCATCGAGTACCAAGGTGAGCGAATCCCCTCCGGCGAGGGCACGACCCGAACCAGGGACGACGAGGAGCTGACGTACATCTTCACCCTCAACGACCAGTACGACGTCGACGGCTCGATGAACGGCAACGAAGCGCGCTTCGCCAACCACTCCTGCGACGGCAACGCCTGGGTGGACATCATCCGCAACCGCATCTGGTTCATCGCCGAACGGAGCATCGCCGAGGGCGAGGAGATCACCATAGACTACCGGCTCCAGGGCGACGAGCTGTACGAATGCGTCTGCGGGGCCGAGGAGTGCCGCGGGTACATGAACGACGCCGACGACGAGTTGATGAAGAAGGTCGAGACCCGGCGCAATAAGCGCCTGGCGTGATGCCGCCCGGTTCCCGGTGACGGAGTATGCTTTCCAATGTCTGCCTCCCATCCGTTCAACGAACGCGACCTGGAGCAACTCCGGGAACATGGCATCTCCCCGGAACGTGCCGCGGACTGTCTGGACACTTTCGCCGAGGGCGTGCCGTACGCGGTGCTGGACCGGCCCTGCACGAGGGGCGACGGCATTACGGTCCTGGCGGATGCGGAGGTGGACCGCCTGTGCCGCCGCGGCGAGGAGGCGGCGCGGGAAGGAAGGCTCACCAAGTTCGTTCCCGCGTCGGGAGCGGCGAGCCGCATGTTCCAGGCGCTGTCGGCGGCCCGCGGCCGGACCGGGGATGCGGCGGGCGCCGTCGAGGACCCCCGTGACACGCCGGAATACGGCGCGTTGCGGGAGTTCATGGCGCGCCTCGACCGCTTCGCGTTCTACCCCGAGCTGGAAGCAACCCTGGCGCGCCGCGGCGAGCGTCTTCAGGCGCTACGCGACGCCGGACGGTTCGGCGAGATCCTGGACTGCCTCCTCGGCCCCGGTGCAATGGGCTACGCCGCGCTCCCCAAGGGTCTGGTCCCGTTCCACCGCTACGGCAACGACTGCCGCACGCCCGTCGCCGAGCACCTGCTCGAGGCCTGCAGGTATGTCCGGGACCGGACCGGGATGGTGCGCGTTCACTTCACCGTCTCCCCCGAGCACTGGGCCGAGGTGGAGGACCATGTGGCGGCCATGTGCCGCCGCTACGAGGACCGCGAAACCTCTTTCAACGTGACCCTTTCGCCCCAGCGTCCCGACACCGACACGCTTGCCGCGACTCTCGACAACCAGCCGTTCCGCGAACCGGACGGGAGCCTTGCGCTCCGGCCCGGCGGCCATGGTTCCCTCCTGGCGAACCTTAACGATCTCGCGGCGGACGTCGTGTTCATCCAGAACGTCGACAACGTCGCCGTCTATGCCGGCGCCGCGGTCCGCTACCGCAAGGCGCTGGCAGGCCTGTTGGTGGAGTTGCAGGCCCGCGTGTTCCATTACCTCGAAGGACTTCACGCCGGCCCGTCGGCAGCCCTCGTGGACGAGGCCGCGCGGTTCGCGCGCGACACGCTTTCGGTGGCTCCGCCGGAAACCCTCGCGGGCGCGCCCGCGGACGAACGCGTGGGGTTCTTGCGCGAGGCCCTCGACCGTCCCCTCCGGGTATGCGGCATGGTGCCGTCGGCGGGCGAACCGGGCGGCGGCCCCTTCTGGGTGCGAGCCGGCGACGGCGCGTGCTCGCTCCAGATCATCGAGTCGTCTCAGGTGGACATGGAGGAGCCGCGCCAGGAAGAGGTCTTCGCCGCGTCCACCCACTTCAATCCCGTGGATCTCGTGTGCGGCGTGCGCCGCTCCTCCGGCGCGTGCTTCGACCTCATGCGCTTCCGAGACCCGCGGAGCGCCTTCATCTCCGTCAAGTCCAGCGGCGCACGCCGACTCAAGGCCCTGGAGCACCCCGGCCTCTGGAACGGCTCCATGGCGCGCTGGAACACGGTGTTCGTCGAAATTCCCGCCCAGACGTTCGCGCCGGTGAAGACCGTGCTCGACCTGTTGCGGCCGGAACACCAGCCCCGCCGCACATTGAAATAGACGCGGGGCAAGTCTATATTCAGATGTTTCGGGAACCTTGAACGTGGCCCATACCGGCCGTCCCAAACCCTCGGAGCCGCGCAAGAGCGCCGCAAGGAAGGCACCATGGCACTATTCGGCAAACGGTTCTGGCGGCGCGACGCCGAGGGGGAGAAGAGGAACGACATGTCCAGCGCCACACAGGAATCCGTTGTCGCGGCCCTGAAAACCGTCCAGGACCCTGAGCTGCACAAGGATATCGTCACCCTCGGCATGGTGAAGGATCTGGCGGTGGCGGACGCCAGGGTTTCGCTGACGGTGGAGCTGACCACGCCGGCGTGTCCTCTCAAGGATCAGATCAAGGGGGACGTGGAGCGGGCCCTGGCGCCCCTGGGGGTGACGGAGGTGGACATCGAGTTCGGCGCCCAGGTGCGCGGCAGCAAGGCCGGCGCCGGGACGACGGACCTCCTTCCCAGCGTCAAGAACATCGTGCTGGTGGCGTCCGGCAAGGGCGGCGTGGGGAAATCCACGGTGGCGGCCAACCTCGCGGTGGCGCTCAAGATGCACGGCGCCTCGGTGGGACTCCTCGACGCGGACATCTACGGGCCGTCGGTGCCGATCCTCATGGGGGTCACCGAGGAGCCCGGCAAGGTGCCGGTGGACGACGGCTACAAGCTGGCGCCGCCGGTGGCCCACGGCGTTCCGGTGATGTCCATCGGGTTTTTCCTGGAACGTGACCAGGCGGTAATCTGGCGCGGCCCCATGCTCGGCAAGGCCCTTCAGCAGCTCATGTCCGACGTGCATTGGGGCGAACTGGACTACCTGGTGGTGGACATGCCGCCGGGCACGGGAGACGTGCAGATCACCTTCTCGCAGCAGCTCAAGTGCAGCGGCGCGGTGCTGGTGGCGACGCCCCAGGACGTGGCGCTGGCGGACGTGGTGCGGGCCAAATCCATGTTCGACAAGGTCAAGATCCCCATCGTCGGGATGGTGGAGAACATGAGCTACTTCGTGTGCAACGGCTGCGGCAAGCAGCACGAGATCTTCTCCCGGGGCGGCGCCCAGCGGGCCGCGGACAGCTTCGGAGTGCCGTTTCTCGGCGAGATCCCCGTGGTGTCGGCGATCCGCGAGGGGGGCGACAAGGGCGTGCCGATCCTGGCGCAGGAACCCGATTCGCCGACGGGCAAGGCATTCCTGGAGGCGGCCGCGCGGCTGGCCGGCCAGCTCTCCATCGCCTCGGACGCGGCGGAGGGAGCGCCTGGCCTGAAGATCGTGACGACTTGAACGGACGCCCGTGGCCGTTCCCGTAGAGATCAATCACGTCAAGGCCCAGGGCATCGTGTGCATCACCTGGGACGACGGGCATTCGAGCAAGTACACCAAGGAGTACCTCAGGGGCTACTGCCCCTGCGCCCTCTGCCAGGGACACGACGCCGCCGTCGAAAAGCGCTTCGTGGAGGTGCCGAACGTGGAGCTGGACGTTATCGAGCCGGTGGGAAACTACGCCATCGGGTTTCGCTGGAGCGACGGGCACGTGACCGGGATCTATACCTTCGACTACCTGCGTTCGCTGTGTCCGGGCGACGAGAGTCAGGAGCGTTGACCAGGAGGAGCCATGGTTACCAAGGAACAGGTCTATGAGGCCCTGCAGGACTGTTACGACCCCGAGATCCCCGTCAACATCGTGGACCTCGGCCTCGTGTACGACGTCGAGGTCGAGGAGGACACGGTGGCGGTGAAGATGACCCTGACCACGCCGGGATGCGGCATGGGCGGCATGATCGCCTCCAACGCCCAGTCCCTGATCATGGAGATCCCCGGCGTCAAGGACGCCAACGTGGACTTGGTGTGGGATCCGCCCTGGGACCCCAGCCGTATCAGCGAGGAAGCACGACAGAAGCTCGGCATCGGATAGCTGACCTGATTATATGGATCAGGGCTGGATACAAGTCCGCGGCGCCAAGCAGAACAATCTCAAGGACCTCGATCTCCAGATCCCCCTCAACGCCCTGACGGTGGTGACCGGCGTCAGCGGGTCGGGCAAGTCCACCGTCGCCTTCGACATCCTGTACGCGGAGGGCCAGCGCCGCTACGTGGAGAGCTTCTCGGCCTACGCCCGGCAGTTCCTCGACCGCATGGAAAAGCCGGACGTCGAGGCCATCGAGAACATCCCGCCCACCATCGCCATCGACCAGACCCGCCCCGTGAAAACCTCGCGGTCGACGGTCGGCACCATGACCGAGCTGTACGACCATCTGAAGCTCCTGTTCGCCAAGATCGGCGTCCTCCACTGCTCGGGCTGCGGCAAGGTCATCGTCAAGGACAGCGCGCCCTCCATCGTGAGACAGCTTCAGGACCGCGGCGAGGGGGGGCGCTGGGTGCTGACGTTTCCGGTATCCGTGCCGCCGTCCCTGCCCTGGGAAGACGTGAAGGGCGGGCTGCAGCAGGCGGGGTTCCATCGGCTCCTGCTGGACCGCGAACTGCTGGACCTGGATTCGATGGACGCGCCGCCCGGAGAGGTCGTCGACGTCGTCGCCGACCGTTTCGTGTTCCGCAAGTCCACGCGGAAACGGGTGACGGACTCGCTGGAGCAGGCCTTTCAGTTCGGCAAAGGGAAACTGGACCTGCACGACATGGACGGCGGCTGGCGCCGGGAAGGCTTCAGCAACCGCCTGCACTGTTCCGCCTGCGACCTCTCCTACGCCGAGCCGCAGCCCAACCTCTTCTCGTTCAACAGCCCGCTGGGAGCCTGCGAAACCTGCCATGGTTTCGGCCGCTCCATCGACATCGACCTCGACCTGGTGATCCCGGACCCTTCCAAGTCCATCGCCGAGGGCGCCATCAAGCCCTGGACGACCCGGGCGGCGCGCTGGGAGCTGCGGGAGCTCAAGAAGTTCTGCGGGCGCCGGGGCATCTCGCTGGAGCGCCCCTTCGCCGAGCTGGACGAAGAGCACAAGCGGCTGATCATCGACGGCGAAGGCAGCTGGCACGACGGCAAATACTACGGCATCCGCGGCTGGTTCGAGTGGCTGGAGCGGAAGAGCTACAAGATGCACGTGCGCGTGTTCCTGGCGCGCTACCGGTGCTACGTCACCTGCACCGATTGCGGCGGCACCCGCCTCAAGCCCGAGGGTCTGAACCACCGGATCGCCGGGCGGACCATCGCGGACATCAGCCGCATGAGCGTGTCCGACGCCCACGCGTACTTTCAGTCCCTGGACCTCGACTCCGGCCGCGACCAGGTGGCCGAGCTGGTGCTCCACGAGATCCGCCGCCGGCTGGACTACCTCATGGGGGTGGGCCTCGACTACCTGACCCTCGACCGCCAGTCCCGGACCCTCTCCGGCGGCGAGTTGGAGCGGGTGGACCTGACCACCGCCATCGGCTCGTCCCTGGTCAACACGCTCTACGTGCTGGACGAGCCCTCCATCGGCTTGCACCCGCGCGACAGCCACCGGCTGGTGGAGATCCTCCACCGCCTCCGCTCCAACAACAACACCGTGGTGGTGGTGGAGCACGACCCGGAGATCATCAAGGAAAGCGACTACGTCATCGACCTGGGCCCGCGGGCCGGCGAGCACGGCGGCAAGGTAGTGTTCGCCGGTCCGTATGACGAACTGCTGGCAAGCGAAACCTCCCTCACCGCCGACTACCTGACCCAGCGCAAGGTCATCCCGCTGCCGGTCCGTTACCGCCCGCGGATCCGGGGGCGGACCCTGGACATACGCGGCGCCCGCGCCAACAACCTCAAGCACATCGACGTGAGCATCCCGCTCGGCCGGCTGGTGTGCGTCACCGGCGTGTCCGGATCGGGCAAGTCGAGCCTGGTGGACGAAGTCATCGCCCGGAACATCCGGCGTCTCAAGGCCTCGCCGCTGGCGACCCTGACGGACTGCGACGAAATCCGCGGCATCGACCGGGTACCGGAGGTGATTCTGGTGGACCAGTCGCCGCTGGGCACCACGCCGCGCTCCAACCCCGTGACCTACATGAAGGCATTCGACCCCATCCGGCGCCTGTTCGCCGGCGTGGACCTCTCGCGGTTCCGGGGTTACACCGCCTCCACCTTCTCCTTCAACGTGGAAGGCGGACGCTGCGAGTCCTGCCGCGGCGAAGGCTTCGAGAAGATCGAAATGCAGTTCCTCTCGGACGTCTACGCCACCTGCTCGGAGTGCGGCGGCGCCCGCTACCGCCAGGAGGTGCTGGAGGTCACCTACCGCAACAAGAGCATTCACGACGTCCTCGGCCTCACCATCGCCGAGGCCATGAAGTTCTTCGGTGACCAGCCGGAGATCGTCCGCGGGCTGCGCCCGCTGGCCCGGGTGGGGCTCGACTACCTCCGTCTGGGCCAGCCCGTCACCACTCTTTCCGGAGGCGAGTCCCAGCGCCTCAAGCTGGCCTCCCACATCGTCCGGGCGACGAAGACCGGAACGCTGTTCATCTTCGACGAGCCCACCACCGGCCTGCACTTCCACGACATCCGCCGGCTGATCTCCGCCCTTCAGGAGCTCATCGACCAGGGCCACTCGGTGATGGTCATCGAGCACAATCCCGAGGTCATCAAGTGCGCTGACCACATCATCGACCTGGGACCCGAGGGCGGTGAAGGCGGCGGCGAGGTGGTGGCCACGGGCACGCCCGCGGAAGTGGCGGCGGTGGAGCGTTCCCACACCGGACGGTACCTCAAGGACCACCTGCGCCCTTCGGCGTCCCGGTTCACACCGGCCCTCACCAAGGCCCGTCCGGAGGCGCGATCCAACGGACCGGGTTCGAACGGGACGCGCTCCAACGGAAAGGCGGGCAACGGAGCCGGGGCCATCCAGATCGTCGGCGCCAAGGAGCACAACCTCAAGGACATCGACATCGACATCCCGCGGGACCGGCTGGTGGTGGTGACCGGCCTCAGCGGCTCCGGGAAGTCCTCCCTGGCCTTCGACATCATTTACGCCGACGGCCAGCGGCGCTACATCGACAGCCTCTCCGCCTATGCGCGCCAGTTCATGAAGATCATGGCGCGGCCCAACGTGGACGTGCTGGCGGGCATACCGCCCACCGTGGCCATCGAGCAGCGCCTGAGCCAGGGGGGCCGGAACTCCACCGTGGCCACCGTGACCGAGCTCTACCATTACCTGCGCCTGCTCTATTCCAAGGTAGGCAGGCAGCACTGCATCCAGTGCGGCGGCGCCATCACCTCGCTCACCCGCAGCCGCATCCTGGACCGGGTGGGGCGCAAGTACCGCGGCAAGAACATCACCGTGCTGAGCCCGGTGGTGCGCGGGCGCAAGGGCTACCACAAGGACGTCATGATGGCGGCCCGCAGGCTCGGCTACGGCCGCGCCCGCATCGACGGCGCCATGACGGCCCTGAGCGCGTCGCTGCTCCAGAAAGGCCTCGGGCGTTTCCACGAGCACGACATCGACATCGTGGTGGGCACCGCCAAGGCCGGACGGCTGAGCATGGAGACGGTGCTGGGCCAGGGCCTGCGCCTCGGCAACGGCGTCATCCACGTGCTCTCCGAAGGCGCCGAGGACGTCTACAACGAGCGGCTCTTCTGCCGCGCCTGCGGCGTGGGCTACGAGCCCCTGGACCCCCGGCTGTTCTCCTTCAACAGCCGCCAGGGCGCCTGCCCCGACTGCCACGGCGCGGGCTTCTCGGTAGAGTTCGACGCCGCCCTGGTGATTCCCGACCCCGGGCTGACCCTCACGGAGGTGGTGAACCGGCTGTGCGCGGAGGCGCCCGAAGGGCGCGCCGCCCTCAAGCGGCGGCTGAACCAGTGCCAGGGAGAGCTCGAGCAGAAGCTCGGCGTTCCCGGCGACGCCCCCATCGGCTCCCTGTCTCCGAAGCAGCGGGAGGCGGTCCTCAACGGGCGCGCCCGGCCGTCGGTGACCGGCCTTCTCAAGACGCTCGACAGCCTCCAGGTCAAGAGCGACGGCGCGCTGGCAGGCTATCTGGCCTCGTTCATGAGCGAGCGGACCTGCACGGCCTGCGGGGGCGCCCGGCTCAACGCGCGCGCGCGCAACGTCCGCGTCGGGGGAAAGGCCATCTGGCAGATCACGGCGCTGTCGGTGAAGGAAGCGCTGGGCCGCTTCGCCTCGCTGGAGGAGCGCCTCGTGAAGGACAGCGCGGACAAGGAGCGGCTGGTCCTGGAGAAGACCCAGAAGGAGATCCATCACAAGCTGCGGTTCCTCGACGAAGTGGGCCTGGGCTACCTGACGCTGGACCGGCGCGCCAATTCCCTGTCCGGGGGCGAGGCCCAGCGGGTGCGGCTGGCGGCGCAACTGGGCTCCAACCTGCGCGGCGTCTGCTACATCCTGGACGAGCCCACCATCGGACTCCACACCCGCGACAATCGCCGCCTGCTCACCACCCTGAGGCGGCTGGTGGAGGCGGGCAACACCGTGCTGGTGGTGGAGCACGACGAGGCCACCATCCGGGCGGCGGACGTGCTGGTGGACCTCGGGCCCGGGGCCGGCGTGCGCGGCGGCCGGGTGGTGGCCATGGGAACGCCGGACGAGGTGTGCGCCGATCCGGCCTCGGTCACCGGGGCGTTCCTGGGCACCTCGCGGCAGCGGCTGTGGCCGGAACGGCCGCTCAGGGGCAACGGGTGGCTGACGGTGAGCGGCGCCAGGGAGAACAACCTCAAGAACCTGAAGGTGCGGCTGCCGATCGGCAAGTGGACGTGTGTCACCGGCGTATCCGGCTCGGGCAAGAGCACGCTGGTGAAGGAGGTGCTGTTCAAGGGGCTCAAGGCGCGGCTGGGACAGAACG
>JAJDTQ010000010.1 GCA_022827045.1 Candidatus Binatia bacterium | reverse complement strand
CCCCCAAAACTCCTCCCCTCTCCACCATCGGCACTTGCGATCCCTTCCGGCCCCCAAATACCCCCGTATCCCTGCTTTCGCTCAGCTCCTAAATCCCCGCTAAACTCCCCAACTCTGCCCTTCATGAAATATGCGGGCTAGGACCGCCATCCGCTCTCCGAGTCTGGGAACCGCTTTCACGTCCACCTCCATCGACAGGCTCTCGCCCGGCGCCAGCGCCCTGCTGGCAAAACTGTGCCTCAGGTCATGAAGCCGGACCTCCGGGAGCTCTGCCCTCTCCCGCACCCGCTCCCGGTAGTGGTTCAGGTCCGACAGAGGACGTCCACGCCTATGCGGTGTTCAGCTTTCGTTTCAGCCATACACGGAAGCCATGTCGCGTTGATCCGGACTCGTCATCGCCCGCGGAGCGCGGCTTCACGCGGCTGCGGGCTGCCCGATGACCGCGCCGGTGCGCGGCAGCATCAGGGCGGCGGCGAAGACGCCGGTTGCCGCCACCGCCATCACCACGAAGAGGGCGCCGAAACCCCAGCTTGCGTGAATGCCCGCCACGAAAGGCAGCGTGGAGGCCATGACCGAGAAGGTCACGATGTAGCGGAGGGAGAAGACGCGGCTGCGCCATTCGCTCTTGGTAATCCGGCCGATGAGCACGTCGTTGATGGGGATCTGTCCGAACACGACGAGCATGAAGGCGACCGCGACCACCAGGGCACCCACTCCGGTAAGCTGGTACATGACGGCGAAGAGCCCCGCCTGCAACCCGCCAACGACCGCGAACACGGTGCGCACGGAGTAGCGGTCGACGAGATATCCCACCACGAGCTGCGCCATGGCGGCGATGGCGAACACCATGAAGGCATAGCCGCCCACCGCGGTGGCGGATCCGGCGAGCCCGTGGAGGCGCTCGTCGAAGATCTTCGGCAGCGCGAACGTGGTGCTCTGGAAGATCAGGCCGCCGATGGCGGTGGTGAACACGATGATGCAGAGCACGCGCACGAACGTCGGACGCCCGATGGACACGACGGCGGCAGGCTGCCCGTCGGCCGCGGCGTCCAGGGGGTCGGCCGTCCGGCTCCACCGTTCCGTCCATACGAAAGCCGCGTAGGCGACCCCGAGGACGATGGAAACCACGCCGGGCCAGACGAACGCGTTGCGCCAGCCGCCCGTGTCGATCAGATAACCCGTGACCAGGGCGGCGGCGGCGACTCCGAGGTTGCCGAACACTCCGTTGATGGCGATGGGAATGCCGGTCCTGCGCCGTCCCTGTATCACCATGGCGATCCCCACTGGGTGGTAGATGGCGGCGAACACGCCCATGGCGAACAGTGCCAGCGCGATCTCCAACGGCGAGTCCGCCAGCGCGGTGAGGATCGAACCCGCGCCGGTGCCGATGAAGAAGATGACGATCATCCCGGCCCGGCTCCACTTGTCCCCGATCCAACCGGCAGGGATCGCGCACACCCCGAAGGCGATGAATCCCGGCGTGGCGTACGGGATCAGCGCCCCGTAGCTCATGTCCCACTCGTGGGCCAGCCGCAACGCCGCCACCGTCGCGAAGATCAGCATGAAGAGATGATCGAGAAAGTGCGCGACGTTGAGGAAGAGGAAGTTCAGACGGTCGCGTGACATGTCGGTCCCTGACTGTCGTTCTCGCGTAGCATCCGGCCGCGTCGACCCGGCATGCGGTCCGGTCAGGCGTCACCGCTCAGCATGGGGTGCATCACCTGCTCGGCGAAGGCCCGGATCATGCTGGCCCGCGGCTGGCCGTCCACCGCGTAGGGACGGATGGTGATCTGGTCGATGCCGCTGTCGAACATGCGGCGAGCCTTTTCGATGCACTGGGCCGGGGTGCCGGCCAGGGCGAACTCGGGCACGACCTCGTCCGGAACGGAGTCGGCGTGGGCGGCGTTGGGGTTGAGGTGCTGATAGTTGTCGTAGTGGCCGGTCATCCTTTCAGCCGCCGCGGCG
Source organism: Candidatus Binatia bacterium (assembly GCA_022827045.1). The sequence continues at coordinate 12,260 of JAJDTQ010000010.1, read as the reverse complement.
GCCGCGGGGCTCAGCCCCCAGAACGGCTTGAGTATGGCGCGAGCCACGTGGGGACGCACCACGGCCACCGCCCTGGAGGCGTCGTCGGCTACGGCGGCGGAAACCGAGAGGAACCTCTGGAACGGCGCCGTGTCACGGCCCTCCTCCCTCCGGCCGTCGTCCACGCACTCCAGCATCCGCGCCAGCATGTCCCCTTCCATGGCGACCCGGGCCAGGATCACGCCGTCGCCGATGCGGCCCGCCAGCCGCAGCATCTTCGGGCCGCTGGCCGCCACGGCGATGAGCGGGCACTTCTCCGCCGCGCCGAACATCAGCCGCATGTCCCCGGACTCCACCGGCACGCGGTCGCCGCGGCACAACGCCCGGATCTCGTCGACGGTCCGCTCCAGCCGGGCCAGGGTGGCGGGCTTCCTGCCCATGGTGTTGACCGAGGTGAAGCCGTTGCCGATGCCCAGGGTCAGCCGGCCGCCGGACAGCTCCTGCAGCGTCGCCGCCGCGCTGGCGGTGACCGCGGACACCCGGGTGATCGGGTTCGTGACACCGGTTCCGAGGAGGACCCTGGAGGTGGCCTGCGCCGCGGCGCCCAGGAGCACGTACATCTCCCGCCAGATGAGCTGGGAGTCGCCGAACCAGACCTGGTCGTAGCCCAGCTCTTCCGCCAGCGTGACCTCGTGCATCAGCGCGGGCACGTCGTAGTAGGGGTGGATCTCCAAGCCGAAGGAGCATTTCGACATGGTGGCCTCTTCGCGTCCTTCGACTTCGCTTCGCTCGCGCTCCGCTACGCTCAGGACGAACGGGGATCAGGGTTTCCTCAAAGGCTGTACAGGCGCCGGGGATTGTCGCTCAGGATCTTGTCGCCCACGCCCTCGGCCAGCACGCCTTCCTTGGCCAGCTTGGCGATGGCCTCCATGTCGTTGGAGTAGTCCGCGTGACCGTAGTCGGTGCCGACGATGATGTTGTCCTCGCCGGCGTGCTGGATCACGTACGGCAGATCGTCGGTGGTCTGGCAGGCCACGTAGATGCGGTTGTCTCTGAGCAGGTTCCCTTCGCCCAGCTCCCGGGGCGTGCCGCGCACGCCGGCCAGCTTGCTGTCGGCGTGTTTCCGGCGAAAGGTGAGCTCGGCGGTGGTGCGGATCTGCAGGTCGTTGAGCGCATAGGGGACCCACTGCGAGGTGGTCTCCACGAAACACCACCGCAGCTCCGGGAACATGTCGGGGATGCCCTTGTAGATGAGGTTGTTGAACGCCCCCACGGCCGGCAGCTTGAAGCGCGAGAACACGTCCTGGGCGAACAGGTCGTAGTGGTCGAGGTTGCCGCCGCCGGCGTGGATGCAGATGGGCATGTCGAGGTCGCTGGCCTCCTGGAAGATGGGGAAGAAGGTGTCGTCGGAGAGCAGGCGCTCCCCCTCGAAGCCGTGCATGAAGACCCCGCAGGCGCCGTTGGCCTTGCCGAAGCGGACCTCCTCGATACAGCGGTCCATGGACTGGACCGGCGCCAGCACCACCCAGCGGATGCGGCCGCCCCCCTGCTTCCAGATCTCCGCGAGCCAGCGGTTGTAGCCCCGGCAGAGCGCCCGCTCCACGTCGGCCCGGGCGGTGAGGGGCCGCAGGAACAGCGTCGGATAGATCACCTGGACGTCCACCGACAGCTCGTCCATGTGCGCGATCCGCGCCGACACGTCGGCCAGCTCGCGGGACTCGGCGGTGGTGTTGAGGCCGATGTTGGTATTGGGCACCACCCGCTCGTCGATGCGCCAGTAGCGCAGGCCGCTTCGCTCGGAAACCAGGAGGTCCGGCGCGAAGCGTTTGTCCTCTTCCTCCATGAACTCCCAGGTCTGCTCGGTCTCGATCACGTGGGCGTCTGCGTCGATGAACATGGACATGGCGTTTCCCTCCGAAAGATTGGTCAACTCGTGCCGGGTTCCCCGCCCCTGGATTCCCGCTTCCGCGGGAACGACGCGGAGGTGAAACCGGGTTTGATTCTCCTCCGTTTACAGTCTTCAACCTGCGCGAGCCATTGTCGCCCAAGACGCGGCGACAGTTCAACCGGGCGCGTTCGCGCGCGCTCATTCGATCTGGTACAGATTCGACACGCCACACAGGAGGTGGACCCATGACAGAGGAAGGTTACGCTCGCCCCGAGCTACTGACGGAGACGGACTGGTTGGAGGAGCACCTGGACGATCCGGACATCCGCGTCGTGGACTGCGACCCCTTCGACGTCTACCGGCGCGCCCACATCAAGGGCGCCGTGGGCATACGCGTGCACCACTACATCAAGCAGCCGGGATACGACAAGGAGCCGCGGAAATATCCCCTGGTGGCGCCGCCGGACACGGCCAGGGAAGTGATGGAGGACTTGGGGATCAGTGACGGGACCCGGGTGGTGGCCTACGACAGCAACGGCTCACTGTGGGCCGCGCGCCTGTGGTGGGTGCTGAACTACTACGGCCACACCGAAGTGACCGTGCTCAACGGCGGCTGGCAAAAATGGTTCGACGAGGGACGCCCGGTGACCTTGGAGGTGCCCAAGCCCCAGGGCGCGGTCTTCAACCCCAAGGCAAATCCGGAACTGGTGTGCACGCTCGACTACGGCGCGGCCAACATCGACAACCCGGACGTGGTTTATCTGGACGTACGGTCGGACGGTGAGTGGACGGGCGCCATCGACCGCGGCAACAAGCGGGCCGGGCGCATACCGGGGGCGGTGCACCTGGAGTGGCTCAACTTTCTCCAGGACAACCCGTACAAGACCTTGAAGGAAGCCGGTGAACTCAGGAGCCTGCTGGAGCAAGCGGGGGTCCCACCCGACAAGGAAGTGGTCACCTATTGACAGGGCGGCATCCGTGCGGCGCACGGAGTCTTCGTCCTGACGCTGCTGGGCTACGAGCGGACGCGCAACTACGACGGTTCCATGGGCGAGTGGGCCAACCGCGACGACACCCCGCTCGTGCTGGAGTGAGTCTCCCCGGGAAGTATCCGTCATGGGCCCCGAGTTCCTTGCCCTGACCTCGTCGGTGGCCTGGGGGTCGGAGGCGATCCTGGTGCGCCGGGGCTCCCGCTACGCCAGCGTGGCGCTTGCCGCGCTCATGGGGTTCGTGCTGAGCACGGTAGGGCTGTGGGCGGCGATCTGGCTCTACTTTCCCCTGAGCCTGCTGTACACCGACGGCACCTGGTACTTCATCATCAGCGGACTGATCCAGCCGGCCATCGTCCGTTTCATGCACTATACCGGGATCGTCCGCCTGGGGGCGTCCCGCGCCGGCCCGGTGCGCAGCGTCACCCCGCTGTTCGCCATCGCCCTGGCGTTCACGTTCCTGGGCGAGCGGCCCGTCACCGAGGTCTACCTGGGATCGTTTCTGAGCGTCGTGGGGGTCTGGCTCACCTCGAGCCGGCGGGAAGGCGAGAGCGAGTGGAAGGCCATCCACCTAGCGTACCCGCTGGGCGCGGCCTTCCTCACCGCCATCTCGCAGAACTTCCGCAAGACCGGGCTCCTGATCATGCCCAACCCCTACGTCGCCACCGCCGTCACCATCACCACCTCGCTGGTGGTCTTCTCCCTCAGCCTGGTGGCCACGGGCCAGCTCCGCAACACCTTCCAGGGCGACCGGAAATGCCTGCCGTTCTACGGCGCCGCCGCGGTCGTGTCGGCCACCGCCCAACTGCTGGGCTACATCGCCTTGAGCGAGGGGGACGTGTCCGTGGTGGTTCCGCTCATCAACACCAACCCGCTGTTCATCGTGCTCTTCAGCGCGCTCTTCCTGCGGGACCTCGAGACCATCAACGCCCGGGTGGCGGCCGGGGCCGTGCTGATCGTTACCGGCATCGCCCTCATCACGTATCGGTAGGGCTCCGGCGTTGGTTGAAGCCACTGCTCGTGTCTTGTAAATCCCGTAGTTACATGTGCCAGGTTCCGCGGGTTTCCGTCATTTCCGCGAAACGCCGTAGCCCATGACACAGGCAGGAAGGGAAATCATCGTACGCAGGACGCCCGACTTGCGCCAGGCCGAGGAATGGTCCCTGGTGCTGGAGGCGGAGGGGCTGGCTCCTCGTCTGACACACACCTCCAGCGGATGGGTCCTGTCGGTCCCTTCCCAGCACCTGGAGCGGGCGGTCACCGAACTCTGGGACTACGAGAGTGAAACCCGGACTACCGTTCCGGACGAGGAACCCTGGCCCGGTCGCGGTCCTCTCTACACGGGCGCCGGAACCGCGGCGGCGCTGCTGGCGTTCTTCTTCTTCGCCGCCTGGACCCAGGGGACGGTGCCCTGGCTCGAGCGCGGCAGCGCTTCGGCCGACCTCATCCTGCGCGGGGAGTTGTGGCGCACGGTCACCGCGCTCACGCTGCATGCCGACCTGGCGCACGTCGGCTCCAACGCGGTCGCCATGTTGTTCTTCCTGACCGCGGTCTGCCGCTCGGAGGGACCGGGGCTGGGGGCGGCCATGGTCTTGGCGGTGGGGGCCGGCGGGAACCTGTGTAACGCCTGGTTCTATGGCTTCGACCACATCTCCATCGGCGCGTCCACCGCGGTCTTCGGCGCCCTGGGCGTGCTGGGAGGCACGGGAGTGGTACGGCGGAGCCGCCTTGGGCTGCGGGGCAAGCGCGCCTGGATACCGCTGGCGGCCGGACTGGCGATCCTGGCCATGCTCGGCACAGGCGGCCAGCGCGTGGACCTGTGGGCGCACCTCTGGGGGTTTGCGGTCGGCGGGGCCGGGGGAGGCGCCCTGGCGATGGCGATGGACCGCCCGGAGGACCCCCGTATCCAGCTCAAGATCGGCGTCCTGGCGGCCGCTGCCGTGCCGCTGTGCTGGTTCCTGGCCTTCTCCTGAGCCAAGTGGCGGAGTTACCCGCTACGGACCAGCGAGCGGTGCTCCACCATCAGGCAACGGTCCTGGACCACCTTGATGCCGGCGCGCGCCAGCGTGTGGGCCGCCTCCGGATGGCGGATTCCCGACTGGAACCAGACCGCGGCGGGTTTCGCGGCCAGCATGTCGTCGAGGTGGGCCTCGATGTCCCGCGGACGCCGGAACACGTTCACCAGGTCCACCCCGCCGGGAATGTCCGCCAGCCGCCGGTACACGGGCTTCCCCAATATCTCGGTCACCTCCGGGTAGTAGACGGGCACGGGAACCACGTCGAAACCTGCCCGATCCAGGTACCTGGGCACGTAGAACGCGGGCTGGTCGCTCTGCCCCTCCGTCTTGATGCCGAGAACGGCGATCCGTTCGACCGCGGCGATCAGCTCCCGAAGATCATCGGTCCGTGTCAACAGGTTTGCGTGATGATGCATCTCCACCCTCCGCTATCGCGGCCTTGCGGCCGGCAACAAGCGCTGTCCGTCGCCCCAACGTATCCCGGAGCCAGGGCACCAAGCAATCAGGCGAGGGGCATTGACAGCAAATCCGCGCCTTGAGATAGTGCGGGCCGCGGATCCGTGCTTGAGACGGCTGACTGCTCCAACCTCAGGAGGGACTTCCATGAGAACCCTGCGCTTCATGATCATTGGTATCGCGGCACTGCTGGTCCTTGCGAACAGCGCCTGGGCGGCGGACGCGCCATTCTACAAGGGCAAGACCATCCGCATCGTCGTCGGCTACAGTCCCGGAGGCGGATTCGATACGTTTTCCCGGCTTGTCGGCAGGAATCTCGGCGCACATCTTCCCGGGAACCCTTCGGTGATCGTGGTCAACATGCCCGGGGCGGCGAGCATGGTCGCGGCCAATCGAGTCTATGCCATGCAGCCGGGTGACGGCCTCACCATCGTGGTATTCAGCTTTGGCGTGGTCACGGATCTCGTGACCAGACCTGAAGCCGCCAAGTTCGACGTGCGCAAGTTCATCTGGCTCGGAGACCCGACCCTGGGAGCCGTTCCGGAGGTCGTCTGGGTCCGCAGCGATCTGCCGATCAAATCCCTGGAGGATTTCAGGAACTACAAGACGCCCCTGGCTTCCGGACTGACCGGCAGGGGGTCGCCGGCCACCGCCGCCAACCAGTTTCTGGCCAGTCTCGGCTATCCCTTGAAGGCAGTCCACGGCTACAGGGGCACCGCGAACGTCATGGCCGCGATGGAGCGGAAGGAGGTGGACGTGCGCATCATGTCACAGTCGAACATGCAGACCATCTACAGACGCCACATCGATAGCGGCCTGGTGCGGCCGGTGCTGGCCCTGGGCGCGGACCCTCGGGTGAAGCCCATCCCCGGCGTCGCCACGTTCAAGGATATGAACCTCGATCCGAAGCAGCAGCGAATAGCGGTCTTTCTGGTAGGCACGTGGAAGCTGCTGCGCCTCTTCGCCATCCCCCCGGGGACGCCACCGGACCGCGTGGCGACTCTGCGCAAGGCGTTCACGGACACCCTCAACAGTCCCAAGCTCCTGGAGCAGGCCAAACGGCAGAAGGTCATTGTCTCTCCGGCCTCCCACGAGACCATAGAGAAGACTATTGCCGGCCTCTATGGGGCTCCCCCGGATCTCCTTGCCCGGTACAAGGAGCTCTTGGGGCGGAAGTAGCAGGCAGAAAGGAAGGGTCATGGGTCTGCTGGATGAGAAGGTGGTGGTCGTCACCGGCGGGGGAAACGGCATCGGCCGGGCCTATTGCCTGGGCATCGCGCGCGAGGGGGGCATCCCCGTGGCCGCGGACATCGACGGCGCGGCGGCCGAGTCCGTGGCCGCGGAGATCACCGGCAAAGGCGGGAAGGCTATCGGCGTCGAGGCCGACGTCGCGGACTTCGCGAGCTGCCAGGCCATGGCCCGGTCGACCCTGCGGGATTTCGGACGGATCGACGGGCTCGTCAACAACGCCGCGGTCTTCATGAGCGTGCCGGTGACGCGCTCCGGCTTCCAGGACATTCACGAAGAGGAGTGGGACCGGGTGATGGCGGTGAACGTCAAGGGGCTATGGCTGTGCAGCCGCGCGGTGGTCCCCGCCATGCAGGAGCGCCGGCAGGGAAGCATCGTCAACATCGCCTCCAACATGGCCTACAACGGCGGCGCCGGCATGATGCACTACGTGGTGTCCAAGGCCGCCGTGGTAGGCTTCACACGGGTGCTCGCGCGTGAGCTGGGTCCCGACAACATCCGCGTGAACACGCTGGCGCCGGGCTCCACCGCCAGCGAGCCGGAACCCACCGAGGCCGCCATCGAGGCGTACGAGCGGTCGGCGGCCAACCGCATGCTGAAGCGTATCGAGAAACCGGACGACGTGGTGGGCACCGCGCTCTACCTGCTGTCCGAGCTGAGCGCCTTCGTCACCGGCCAGTCCATTCTGGTAAACGGCGGCGCCAACCTGCACTGAGACACCGTCGACGGACCGGACCCGCCGGCCGGTCCGCCGCTCCGAACGGTTGACAAACGATGCCCGTTGTTCGAATTTAACAATTGAGCACGCACCGCCGTTGGACCAAGCCCCGATAGTTGCTATTGCCGTAACGGCCCGGGACACCCCGGCCACGTAGCCGCGTATCAAGGAGTCGCGCCATGTCCAGTCAAGAAACGCTCCCGGTCATCGATGCGGATGCCCATGTGATCGAGACGGAACACACGTGGGATTATCTGGAGCCGTCCGAGGAAAAGTTCCGCCCGCAGTTGTTCGCGTCGCCCGACAACCCTACCAAGCAATACTGGATCATCGACGAGAAGATCCGCGGGTTCCGCTTCCCCACCTACAGCGAACAACAGTTGCGCGACCTGTCGGACCAGTTCGGAAGGAACGTGGAGTCGCCCAAGGCCGCCCGCGAGCTGGACGACGTCCAGCTCCGGCTCGATCACATGGACAAGCTTGCCGTCGACGTCCAGGTGCTTCACAACACCTTTTGGATCGAACAGATCACCACCCGTCCGGACACGGAAGCCGCCCTGTGCCGGAGCTGGAACCGGTGGCTCGGGGAAATCTACCGGCAGAGCGAGGGCCGGCTGCGCTGGTCCTGCGTCGTGCCCGTCCTGGCGCTCGACGAGGCCGCCGCCCAGATGAAGCAGGCCAAGGAGGACGGCGCGGTGGCCGTGTGCATGCGCCCGCTGGAGGGGGACCGGGACATGACGGACCCGTACTTCTATCCCGTCTACCAGGCGGCCAGCGATCTTGACATGGCCGTCGCCGTGCACATCGCCAACGGCAATCCCGTGAACTGTGACACCTACCGCCCGACGGCCGCGGGACGTTTCGCCATGTTCCGGGCTCCCACGGTAACCTCGTGCCTGGGCCTCGTCATGAGCGAGATTCCCCAGGTCTTCCCGAACCTGCGATGGGGTTTCATCGAGGCATCTTCCCAGTGGGTCCCCTGGATCTACCTGGAGAGCGAGAACCGCTATGCGGCCGCCGGGCGCGAGTTCCCCAAGGACCTCTTCGCCGAGTACGGCATCTACGTCACCTGTCAGACCAACGACGACATCCCCTACGTCCTCAAGTACTCGGGCGAGGGCAACCTGGTCATCGGCACCGACTACGGGCACACCGACCCGTCCAGCGAGATGGACGCCATCCTCGACCTGAAGAAGATGGACGACATCAGCCAGGAGCGGAAGGACAACATCCTGTACCACAATCCCAAGGCTCTCTACGGCCTGTAGGGATGGGACACAGACCCGTCCGGGCCGGTGAGGTCCGGGCGGAATTCAACGGCGCCGGCCACCGGGCCGGCCGCGCCCGCGCGCATCGCGTCCATACAACGGGAAACCTCCTCACCCGAACCTGATACAACCATGCGGCTCCCGCGTATCGTCATCGTCGTCATGTCCGCCGCGGTCGTGGTCATCACGTCCATCAGCATGAACGCGTTCAGCTTGTTCCTCACGCCCATCGAGGACGCTTTCGGCTGGTCGCGCACGACCGCCACGGTTCCCTACGTATTCGCGATGCTGGGGTGGGCCGTCGGCGGCGTATTGTTCGGCAAGAAGGCGGACGACCTCGGCACCCGCCCGGTGATCCTGGGCGGGGTGCTGCTCATGGCCGCCGGCTTCTTCGGCATGGGGCTGTCGCAGAACCTGTGGCAGCTCAGTCTTACCTTCGGGATCATGACCGGCATGGCCAAGGGGGCCTGCGGCCTCGTGATCATCTCGCTGCTGGTGGCCAAGCACTACGACGCCAGCAACCGCGGGCTGGCGGTGAGCATCGTCCAGACGGCATCGCCGATGAGCCCCTTCTTCCTGGCGTGGCCGCTGCATTTCATCATCGTGAACTACGACTGGCGCGTGGCCGCCATGTTCTGCGGGGCGCTGCTGTTGTTCGTGGCTCTCCCGTTCGGGTGGGTCGGCGCGCGCGATCCCGACCCCTCCTCCACGCGCCGCGAGCGCGCGAGCTGGGGAAGCTGCCTCCCCTACCTGCGGGACCGCAACATGCTGCTGCTGTTCGCGGCGCGGTTCTCCTGCGGCTTCGCCCTGTTCCAGAGCGTGCACCTGGTGGCGATCGCGCTGAGCAAGGGCTTCGACCAGGTCGTCGGACGGGATGCCGTCACCGTCTTCGGCATCGCCGCCGCGGTCTCCGCGGTGGCCTTCGGCTGGGTCTCCGACCGCTACGGCCGCGCCCAGGCGCTGGCCCTCACCTACGTTTTCCGGGGGGTGGGCACCCTGGTCATGTCCCTCGACTTCTCGAACCCGTTGGCCTTCTATATCGTGGTGGCGCTGGCCATGGGGCCCACCTTCGGCACTATCGGGGTTCAGAACGTCATGTTCTTCGAGATGGTGGGGCCGAGACTCGCGGGACTCATCCTCGGCCTGAGCTTCCTCGTGCACCAGGTCGGCTCCAGCGGCGGACCCATCCTGGCCAGCGTCTACTTCGACGTGTACGGCAGCTACGACGGATTCCTGCAGATGATGAGCCTGATCCTGCTGGCGTCGGCCGCCATGGTCTACATCACCATCCGCTCCGACGACGCCCCCCTGCCCGAGCCCGCGCGGCCTTAGCGGGTTGGAAATACCCCGTACGCCCTGAGCCCTTCGACAAGCTCAGGGCAGGCTTTGCGTAGCGAAGTCGAAGGGCGCCGACCGTCACGCGTAGTCCCGCGTAATCAACTCCAGCGGTGGCCGCTGGGGTCCCTGAAATAGACCCCGCGCCCGCCGTTCCGGGTGTTGATCTCCATGTCGGTGGAGGACCTCGGTCCGCTGCCGTACTTGAGACCGGTTTCCCTGATGCGCCCGAAGATCTCGTCGAACTCCGGCTCGCTCACCTTGAATGCGTAGTGATGGTGCTCCACCACCTCACGGTTGTCGAGGTCTAGGGTCAGGGACTGGGAGGCGAGATGAATCGGCTGGAAATGCCCCATGGGCTCCTGGTGCGCGAACCCGAAGATCGTCTCGTAGAAGCGGGCCGACTCCTCCTTGTCCCTTACGGGCACGATCGTGTGGTTCAATTCGATAGCCATCGGAACCTCCTTGGCCTGGGGAATCCCGTTCGCAGCCGCACGGTACCACGGGCGCCGAAAGGGAGCAAAGCTCTCGTTTCTTGATGTCGAGGATCACGGGCGTGTATACGGCAATATGATGACGCTCTCTGCGAGCTTCCCGATGTACGATTTCGATGAGGTGCGCGGCGCCCACGGAATCCTCTGGAGCGGTGTCGCCCGGAAGCTGCAAACGGCTGGAGTGGAAGGGGTTCCCGCGGCTCTCGATCGATCCCGGGGCGTCCACGAGCTCTGGACCGATCCGGGGCTGCTGCTCAGCCAGTGCTGCGGGGCCGACCTCGTGGGCCGCTATGCCGGAACCCTCGCCCTGGTGGCCACGCCGCTTTACAGCGCACCCGGCTGCGACGGTTGCCTCTACTCGAGCGTGGTCCTGGTCGCCGAGGATTCGCCCGCCACGGAGATCTCGGACTTGCACAATGCCGTGTGCGTGGTCAACAGCCGCGAGTCCCACTCGGGGGCGAACGCGCTGCGGGCGCTGGTCGCCCCATTGAGCCGCGGAGGCCGCTTCTTCTCGCGGGTCGTCACGAGCGGTTCCCACCCCGCGAGCGTCGCCGTGGTCGCGCGGGGCGAGGCCGATGTCGCCGCCATTGACTGCGTCACGTATGCCCTTCTCGAGCGCTACCGCCCACCCCTGCTCGAAGGGACCCGCCGGCTCTGCGACACGGCGAGTGCACCCGGAATTCCCTTCGTGACCCGGGTCGGGAGCGCTCCGGATCGAATCCGCCAGTTGCAGAGCGCACTCCTGGAAGCCTTCGAGGAGCCGGAGGTCCGCGCCACCGGCGCCGCCGTGTTCATCGACGGCGTGGAGATCCTTCCGCTTTCCGCGTACGACCGGATTATCGAGTTCCAACGCCTCGCCGCCGCCCAAGGCTATCCCGAGCTGCGCTGAGCGGCGCGGTCTCTTCCTTACGGGTTTAGGATATGATTCGGCCTCCCGCCCGAGGGGGACGGACTTCGGCCCTGTACTCTTCCACCAGTGGCGAAACGTCTTCAGCGCTGATGCCCAAGTTCCTGGCGCGCTGTTCTCCGTATTGGAACAGTTGCCGCCCCTCACATTCCTCTATGTAGCGGAGCAAGGCCTCCCGAACCAACTCGCTCCTGCTCCGTCCCTGCTGCTTCATCACCTGGTCCACGCGGTCAGCAATTGCCGGGGAAAGGGAGAAGGTGATGGTTTTTGTCGATCGAGGCATTCCTACTCCTATTACCGAGTCTTACTCATAGTTTGGCCCATGGAACGACTCCCGTCAAAAATCCGTCTGAACGTGCGCCGTCACGCGCCTTGCTTCAGTATCCTCGCGGCGTTGCCGCCCAACATCGCCTCGACCTCGCCGTCGGTGAACTTGTAGCCGTGTTCCCGAGCCAGGGCGGGTAGCCGGCGGTAGATGTCCACGGTGTCCTTGAGGGACATCTGCCGGCGCATGTGCGGGAAGTCGGTGCCCCAGAGGATTCGTTCGGCGCCCAGGAAGTCGCGCATGTGGTCGAGGGCGGCGAGCGTCTCCCCGGGTTTGTCGCGCAGCTTTGTCTGCCACTCGGCCAGGTCCACCACCACGTTCTCGTGGACCCGCGCGATGGTGGCGCAGTCGGACCACCACAGGCCGCCGGCATGGCCCAGGATCATCTTCAGGCGCGGGAAGTCGACGGCCACCTGGTCGAACTCCAGGGGATGGGTGAACCGGCTGTAAAGCAACGGATGGAAACGCTCGCCGGAGTGATGCAGCACGGGAATGTCGTGCCTGATGCAGATCTCGTAGATCGGGTAGCAGACCCGGTCGTGGGGGAAGTAGCCGGCGGTGGCGTGCAGCTTGATGCCCGCCATTCCCCATTCCTCGATGGCCCGCTCGAACTTTTCGGGCGCGCCCGGGCGCCG
>JAJDTQ010000208.1 GCA_022827045.1 Candidatus Binatia bacterium | reverse complement strand
CTGGTCGGGGCTCGTGCGGCCCGGCTTGCGGCCGGCCTTCACGTCCATGAAGTAGTGGAAGTAGTCGCCGGAATAGGCGTCCTGCGTGGGGTTCGGGATGCGCGCGATCTCGTCGGGCTGTCCGGCCACGTAGCCCACGTTTCCGTGCAGCCGCACCATGCCCTCGTCCATGGTCAGCACGGTGTTCCGCCCGAGCATGACGGAGATGTCGCAGGCCTCCACCGCGCGCGGGCCGATCTCGCAGGAGCGCACGCAGGTGATGTGGGCGCCGGGCTTGAGCCACTCGGGATTGTCGAACACCACCCGGGTGGAGTCCGTGCAGGCGGACACGATGTCCGCCCCGCGCACCACGTCCTCGGGGCTGTCCACGGCCGTCACCTTGAGGCCCAGGGTCTCGCTCATCTCGGCGGCATACGCCTCCCGGTTGGCCTTGGTGGGGCTGTACGCCCTTACTTCCTCGATGTTCCTCACCTCGTTGAACGCCATGAGGTAGGTCCGCGCCATCCCCCCGGAGCCGAACATGCCCACCACCGAGGCGTCCTCGCGAGCCAGCTCCTTGGCGCCCAGCCCGGCGCAGCCCCCTACCCGCATGTGCTGGAGCACGCCGTCGTTGATGATGGCCAGGGGCTCACCGTTGGCGACGCTGAACACCATGATGAGCCCGCAGTAGTTGCCGGGCTCCATGCAGTACTTCTCCTCGGTGCCGCCCTCGGGCCAGTGGACCACGTCCGACTTCATCCGGATAGCGAACGTGCCGATGGTGCGGCTGGCCCCTTCCATGGTGCCCCAGCGGTAGTAGCCGTCGGGACGCCCGCAGGGAAACCATACGTCGAGCCGCGGCCGGTACACCGCGTCGTTGCGGGCGAGATCCTCGTAGCCCGTCTCCAGCGCGTCGAGGCAGGCCTTCATGTCCATCAGCTCTTCCACTTCCTGGTTGTTGATCAGCAGCATGTGTGTTCCTTTCAGTCGATAGGTTGAGCGGCCTCAGGTTCCTATACGATGGGGGCGCGCCTTGAAAAGAACCGCCCTCTTGTTTGGAAGCCGCACGGGCGCGGGTCAGACGTCAGGAGTCACATCGAACCCAAGCGCGACGCCGTTTCCACGAACGCGGTCGTCCAGCGACAACAGAGAAATCTCCGCCACGAGTCCGCGGGCCAGCAGTGCCGTCGACAGGTGAATGGCATCGAGCGTGCGCACCGGTTCCCGGGGAAACGAGCGCCGTGCGCGGGCCACAACTTCGCTGTCGATAGAGAGTACCACCCAGTGGTCCGCAGCGGCATCCAGGAGCCTCCGCCGCCTGGCGGCCTCGCCCTCGCCTCCACCTCCCAGAGCCGCCGCCCGTGCAAGAACGCGATCGCATTCGATCAACGTTAGCTCGGACGTGAGAACGAGGTCGGCGGCGGCGATTTCCTCTCTGGTCCTGCCACCACGATCCTCGCCGAGCAACCACGCCAGTATGGCGCTGGACTCGGCATAGAGATTCAACGTTCTCCCCTCTCTTCGTCCAATAACCGTTTAGGGGCTCCTGGGGCCAGAAACGGTTTGGTGGACGGATACAATTCACCCCGGTTGGGCGCGCCGATGCGCGCTTTGCCTGCCCGGGCGTGGCGTATGAGGCCAGGGTAGGCAGCAGTGCCTGGTACGTTTACCGGCTGACGCAACTCGGCCACGACGGTGCCCCGATCCGTGACCAGTATCTCCTCGCCACGCCGAACCATCTGGAGATGTTCACTCAGGCGGTTCTTGAGTTCCCGGATACCGACTGTTTTCATGGAACCGATTGTAGCCCCATGTAGCCACAAATGGCAAGCGGCTATGTCGAGGGTTCTCCAGTAACACGGGCTCCCAAGACTTACATGCCACATTCGTTAGAATTGGCAAGTTGATGATCGCAGGCCGTGCCTGTATGCTCTCAGCCGGCAGCCGACGCCGGGCGAAACGTGCCCGGAACCTTGACCCCATGGACGCCGACATCATCGCGAAGCAGCGACAGGTGATGACCGACCGAGGCCTCGACGCCCTCATCGCCAGTTCGCCGGAGAACCTGGCCTACACCACCGGATTCGTGGTGCCCTCCCAACTCCTGATGCGCTGGCGGCACGCCATGTGCATCGTCGACCGCTCCGGGCACACGACCATGGTCACCATCGACATGGAGGAGACCACGGTCAAGGCCCACGCCGCCTTCGACGACATCCGGGTCTACCGGGAGTTCACCGACGATCCCATGCGCGAAGTCGCCGACGCCCTGAGGGACCGGGGCCTCGCGGGGACCCGCGTGGGCGTGGAGATGGACTATCTCCCGGCCCGGGATTTCGCCACCCTGCGCGGCCTGCTGCCCGAGGCCGATTTCGTGGCGGCGGACGACGTCTTCGGCAAGCTCCGCCAGGTCAAGACCGCGCGCGAGATCGACCTCCTCCGCTCCTTGAGCCGCATTACGGACGGGGCCATCGGCGGGACCCTGGCGCACGCACGCCCGGGCATGACCGAACTGGAGATGGCCGGCGAGCTCACCGCCCGGATCTTCTCGGGCGGGGCACAGCACTTCAAGCTCATGATCATCGCCTCGGGCGAGCGCAGCCAGTTCCCCAACGTCGGCCCCACCGACCGGGCGCTCCGGGAGGGTGACCTGATCCGCATGGAGATCTTCGGCGTCTTCGACGGCTACCACGCGGGAGTCTGCCGCACCGCGGTGGTGGGCAAGCCGACGGCGGAGCAGGCGCGTATCTGGGACAACCTGATCGAGTGCAAGTACCTGGTCATGGACCTCATAAAACCCGGGGCCCATGCCAAGACGGTCTACCGGCGGTTCCTCGAGAAGTTCGACGAGCTGGACCTGGAGCCCATCAGCTTCGTGGGCCACGGCATCGGCGTGTTCCTGCACGAGGAGCCCTACCTGGGGCGGTATGGCGAGGAAGTGCTGGAGGAAGGCATGGTGGTGGCCATCGAGCCGCTGGTCTACATCCCCGGCCGCATGGGGCTTCAGAACAAGGACATGCTGCTGGTGACCCGGGACGGCTGCGAATTGCTCTCGGACGCTACCGACACGGACAGGCTCATCCGGATCGGATAGAGCCCTTCCTCAAGCAACTACGGCAATCGACATGATGTCCTTCGACTTCGCTTCGCTACGCTCAGGACGAACGGGGAACAATCTCACAATGGCTCGTCCCGAGCGAGACGGGGCGCATGCGGAGCCAAGATGAAGATCCAATCCATCGAGACCATCCCCGTCAGGCTTCCAACCCGCAGGGTGCACCAGTGGGCCAACCTCAAGACCCCCATCGGAGTCTACCTGCTGGTGAAGCTCACGACCGACGACGGCTTGACGGGCCTGGGCGAGGCCCCCGCCCTCAAGGACTGGGGCGGGGACCACATGCGCTACTACGGCGAGACGCCCGCTTCCGTGGCCGGGGTAATCCGGGACATCCTGGCACCCCACATCGTGGGCGAGGACCCCTGCCGCATCGAGTGGATCCACACCCTCATGGACCAGGCCGTCAAGGGGTATCCGTATTCCAAGGCCGCCGTCGACATGGCGCTCCACGACGTGGCGGGAAAAGCGGCGGGAGTGCCCGCCTACCAGCTTCTGGGAGGGCTCTACCGGGAGGCGGTGCCGATCTCCCACAGCATCGGCCTCATGGACATGGATGAGGCCGTGGCCGAGGTGAGGCGGGTCCAGGCGGAAGGCATCAGGACCATCAAGCTCAAGGGCGGAGTGGAGCCCAGGCGGGACGTCGAGCTGCTGCGGCGCGTGCGCGAGGCCCTGGGACCGGACATGAACCTCACGGTGGACGCCAACAACGGCTACAAGTCCGCCAAGGAGGCCGTCCGGACCACCAAGGCCATGGAGCCCTACAACATCCTCTACATGGAGCAGCCGGTGGAG